>NZ_JCACLG010000048.1:0-24432 GCF_059505785.1 Kastovskya adunca
AATATTATACCATGAAGCCGTCCTAGTGGTCACTGAGCTGCCTGCCCTGAGCTTGTCGAAGGGTCGAAGTGAAGGACGGGGCTTTAGACCCTATAGTTTTCGGTAAATCACTGCAACTATTTGATTTGCGTTACACCCTACCCGGCATCTTTTATGGAATTAAAAGTTTTGATTTTTGGTGATGTTTGTCACTTTACTAGTTAGCACTAGATCACAAGTCTCTAAAACATCCGAGTTCATAGTAGAGACACCTTATTACTCATCTACTATGTCTGTACAGTGGTTTGCATCCTCGCTGACTATTGAGGAAGTCATTGCTGAAATCTTCCTCTCACGTAAAATTACTCGCGGCGACCAGTATCGGCTGATGTGTGTCTGGCTCTACGATCCATTAGAGGAACAAGAGCGCACCTTGATAGACCGCCTTTTTTACGGGATACGCCATGGCTTACTGCAGATAGTAGATTGAGGCGAATTCCCTGCTTTTATAGCGGGGATATTCTCGCCATATTTTAGGTAAACAGTTTTTGCTGGTCTACATCATTCGTCATGTTTCAGTTAATCTAAGAGAGAGTTTTACTGGATGCTCGTAAACAGAAGCTTTCTGAGAGGAGAACTGCGGTGGATTCGGCGAATCACCAAAAGATTTTAGGCTACTTCATTGAAGAAGCAAAAGAACACCTCGTAACCCTGGAAAAGGGGCTGATGGATTTGCCTACAGTAGTAGCAGATCAAGAAAAGATTAATGAGATGTTTCGGGCTGCTCATTCCGTCAAGGGCGGGGCAGCGATGCTGGGCTTAGGTAGCATTCAAAAAACAGCTCATCGTTTGGAAGACAGTTTCAAAGTTCTCCAAGAACATCGAATTAAAGTTGATAACAAACTGGAGACGTTTTTTCTAGGAGGGTACGATACCCTGAAGGATTTGGTGGAACGCCTGCAAGGACCGTTTGGTTTGCGGGAAGAAGAAGCCGAGGAAACCATGAAGGCGGCAGAGCCAAATTTTGTGCAGTTGCAGGATTATCTCGGCTCTTTGGTAAAAGCCGCTAGTCAGGCACCATCTGCCGCTCCGGCGGCAACGCAAGCACCACCTGCTAATTTTGCCGCGCAGGTAATGGTAATCCTCAAGCCCATGTTGCAGTTGTTTAAGCAAGCAGAAACGCCCAACAGCCGCAAACAGTTACTAGGCTTATGCGATCGCCTAGGGCAACTAGGAGCTAAAATTGATACCTGGCAAACGTTAGTGAAAGCCACTAAGCAAGCGATCGCTAATTCAAAAGTTCCCTTCAACGCTTTGGCACCTGTAGTCATCAAGGAACTAAAAACTGCCAGCGATTTGGTACAAGCCGGAAAAGCCAAGGCAATTGTCCCTAGCCCTACTTTGCAGAAGCTAGCCGCCGCCGCCGCCCCGGCTGCTGCTGCTACCACCAGCACGACTCCCCAACAAGTCACCATTCCCCTAGAGCCAAAAGCCGCCGCCAAAGTTCTGATCAAAGCCTTCAACAAAAAGCAGTTGCTAGAACTTGTCAAGATCCTTGTGCAAGTGGTGCGTTAACTGAGCTTTCGTCAGGAAATACTGTTAGGTAAAGGCGATCGCGCTACTCTAGCAACTGCACCAAACTCACTCAACCGAGGCTTTAAAATAATAATTTTGTCCTGCTGTGTGCAGGCAAACTTTATTTGTCTAGCCCAAAATTAAGATTGCCAGTTCCAATTGTTACCGTTCAATAAATCGCTTCCACCTTTCTGTTAGCTAATATTTTTGCCTTCATTTCCGGATATAACTAGCTAGTATTCAGCAGGAGAAAGAGGTAGTAGAACTCCCAAAAGTTAATTAATGGTAGGAACACAAGCTTTACCTGTGTTCCTACTAATATCGTTTGTCCTTTGACAATTCGGTAGTTTTAGGATTGGCAGTCGCCTTAGTAGAAATTACTTCGACAACTCACTATTAAATTCGTTAATGGGATAGCGTTTTAAATCCGGTGATTCCGAGCGCGGCAACAAGTTAAAGACTTCCCGAAAAACATCATCCACTCTTTCAAACGCCACTAACCCTTGCCGATCAAAAACTACTTCACCTTCTTGATCAATTAAGACCGTTTGAGGCACTAAACCTTTGTAGTAGTAGCCGGGTTCCGTTGGCTCGTAGGAAGATTTTACGGGGATAACATCGATATCAATAGGCAGGAATCTAGCCGCCCGTCCGTAAAATGCCTGTAGCTGGGAAACAGTCAGAGCATGCTTTTTGCAGTCACTACTGTCATCGACATAAAACACCAATAAAGTCGGCTTTTTTTCCTTCAGAGCCTGTGCCAAAGTGACAGGTGGTGGGACTAAAGAGCCGTTGCCAGCATAAAGTACAAAAACATTGCCGTCATAACGGTCATCTTCTAGAGAAGCAAGGGCTGATGGTGTCCCCAGCATTAGGGAAAAACTTGCCAGTGCCACCAGCATCAAGCCGCCAGAAACTAAACGCCGCCAAGGGGGAATAGGGGAAAAGGGATTTTTAAATTTCCCAATGATTTGCTTGACAAAGAAACTCAGAAGGGATGACACACTTGGAAATTGTAATCTAGAAAAATCCATGAAAATTCTGTTGTGGAACTGGTATTTTCTTTAAACAGTCTTTGACACTCCCACTCGCTTTAGCAGTGGGATTCTTGGTTCAGTGACTCGCCGTTAAACGACAGGATTGCTCCAATCGCCCAAGAGGGCAAATCTCCCCAAGCGTAAGTTCCGGCGTGCCCCGCCGTACTGAGTGCTAATTTCAGGATATTGATGGCAGCATTCACGTCCCGATCTTCAATGAACCCGCAATGTGGACAAACATGGGTTCTAGTGGATAGAGACTTTTTCACTTTCTTCCCACAGCTAGAGCAATTTTGGCTCGTATTGTGGGGAGGTACGGCAATAGTAACCTTCCCATATTTAAAGCCAAAGTATTCCAGCCATTGGCGAAATGTTGACCATCCAGCATCGCTGATAGATTTAGCAAGATGCCGATTCTTGACCAGCCCTTTCACATTTAAGTCTTCATAGGCGACCAAATCGTTAGATTGGATGACGGAGTATGCTACTCGCTTGCAATACTCTTTTCGTTGCCTACTTACTCCTAAATGCTTCCGAGCATATCGGTTTCTTGCTTTGTGGTAGTTTTTGGACTGCGGTTTAGCACCCTTGACGAACTTCTGGGATTTGTTTCGGTTCGCTCGATTGAGCTGACGCTCTGACTTTCTGTAGAACTGAGGGCAAGGTATGCAAGAGCCTTCGTTATCAGCAATAAAGAACTTCAGGCCTAAATCCAGTCCTACCATTTTCCCGGTTAGATTGGACTCAATTGTCACCTTCACATCAATGGCAAATTGAGCGTAATATCCATCAGCCCTGCGGACTAATCGAACTCGCTTAATCTGTTTGATGTCATAAAAGTTAAGGTCATAGGTTCCTTTGAGTTTAAGGGTTCCTATGTTTTTCCCATCCCTAAAAGTGATGGCTTTTCGTTTAGACGAAAGCTTCCACCCGCTGGTTTTATACTCAACCGAACGGCAGTTCTTTTTAAATTTCGGGAAACCTTTCTTACCCTTAACCTTTTTCTTACAGTTGTTAAAAAACCGAGCAATAGCGCTCCAAGTTCGTTCAGCCGCCGACTGTCGAGCCATGGAGTTGAGTTCGTTAGCCCAAGGGAATTCTGCTGCAAGTACGGCGCAATATTTATTGAGGTCATATTGGCGCAAATCCTTGTTCTCCATCCAGTAACGCAAGCATTTGTTCTGGATGAATTGGCTAGTGCGAATCGCCTCCTCTATAGCGCGATATTGAGCTTCTTTTCCCTTAACCTTGAACTCGTACACAATCATGGGTTCGACCTAACCACCACAAATCTTATATTGGCACTTCTACATAAGAGCGCTGATGAAGTTTTATGACTTCGTTGCCAGATTTATTGGTCAGCTCCGTACCTACGCTGACCCGCCTTATATCCCACGCTTAAAAGACGTGGGTTTTACGCCGTTTAATAAAGACTACTGATAAACTCAAACTCCAAACTGCTTTATTAGGATATAATTTCCGCCGATGAATCTTGCATCAGGCATTGTTACCCTACCCGGTGCCCTCCAGGAACAGGGGGTTAAGGAGGTAACGCTAGATGTGAGGTGAAGGATGAACGAACTGCAATAAATGCATTCGATGTAGCGGCACTCCCTTCGGGGGAAGCAAGCTACGGTGTAGGGTAAGACGCAAAAAAGAGGAGTGAACTTGCTAAATAAACTGCGCGTCGGTTTGGCAGTCGGAGTGTCAAAAACGGTTACATCCTTGGTGCGTGTGTTGCGTCTGGGGGCAGCAAGTGTGTTACCGGGGCAAATTGCCCGTCGCATTCAGCCTCAGTTGTTGCCGCTATTGTGTCAGCAGGTAAGAAAGGGCGTAATTCTGATTGTGGGCACCAATGGTAAAACAACGACCTCTCTGTTTCTGCGGACAATTTTGACAGGTCAGGGTTACAAGGTAACTCACAATGCCACGGGCGCAAATTTAATCAACGGCTTGGTAAGTGCCCTGCTAGAGGATACTAACCTGATTGGGCAGTTAGACGCGGACTACGCGATTCTGGAGGTGGATGAGAATATTCTGCCCTTGGTGTTGCGACAGGTAGAACCGGGGTTTCCTCCGTTGTTTATTTTGGGGTTAAATTTATTTCGCGATCAATTGGATCGCTATGGCGAAGTGGATACAATTAGCCAGCGGTGGAAACAAGCGATCGCCCCCTTACCCCCAGACACGGTTGTCGTTTTAAATGCCGATGACCCCACCCTCTGCCATCTAGGTCAACAATTACCGCAAAAGGTCTTATTTTTCGGGATGAGCGAACCCGATCGCTACCTTGAGGAAATTCCCCATGCGGTAGACTCTATTTATTGCCCCAGTTGCGGACATTCTCTCGATTATCAGGGTGTCTATCTCTCCCACCTGGGAGACTACAAATGTCCCAACTGTGGCTTTCAAAAATCCCCAGTTACCCTCAATAGCCGCGAGTGGCCGCAAATTCTCATTGGCATTTACAACAAATACAACACCCTGGCGGCGGGGTTAATTGCCCACGAAATCGGGATTAGTACAGAAGCCATCTTTGACGCCATCAAGAACTTCCGGGCTGCCTTCGGACGGGCAGAAGTCTTAGAAGTCGGCGGTAAGCAGGTAAGAATTTTATTATCCAAAAATCCGGTTGGGATGAACGAAACCATCCGCGCGGTGAGCGAACTCCAGCGGGCTGGCGAAACCTCCACAACGTTGATGATTCTCAATGACCGCACCCCAGATGGTACAGATGTCTCCTGGATTTGGGATGTGGATACTGAAAAGTTGGTGGCGGCTGGAGGAACAATTGTAGTCAGTGGCGATCGCGTTTACGATATGGCACTGCGCCTCCGCTACAGCCAGATTGCTCCCAATAATGGCTTCAAACTGATTGTCAAAGAAGATTTGCAAGATGCGATCAACACCGCCTTAGAACACACCCCCCCAGAGGAAACCCTCCACATTTTGCCTACCTACTCCGCCATGCTCGAAGTGCGCGGCTTACTGACTGGACGTAAAATTCTTTAAAACGCCGGGAACGCAGAGCAAGAACATCCTCCGCGTTCCTTTGCGCTTGCCTCAGCGCCCCTGGTGCGTTAAAAACTTATTCCATGTGTTATGAATCCCGAACAACTCGAACTAACAATTGGCTGGCTGTATCCAGGGCTGATGAGCACCTATGGCGATCGCGGTAACGTCATCTGCTTACAGCAACGCGCCCAGTGGCGAGGGTTTAAAGTCAATGTAGTCCCCCTAGATCAACAAGCGACAGTAGCGGACTTACACAAGGTCGATGTCTTAGTCGGCGGTGGCGCACAAGACAGGCAACAAGAAATCGTCATGCGCGACTTGCGTGGGGCAAAGGCAGAAGCCATTCGTGAAAAAATCGAAATGGGGACACCAGGCGTCTTTACCTGCGGCGCACCTCAGTTACTCGGTCACTACTACGAACCTGCCTTAGGGCAACGTATTGAGGGCTTGGGCTTGTTTGATTTTTCTAGCAAGCATCCGGGAATTGATGCCCGCCGCTGTATTGGCAATGTAGTATTTGAGATTACAGCCTCTCGGTTAGCCGCCGACTTAAAAGCGATGCTAGGAAGTGCGCCAATTATAATTGGTTTTGAAAATCATGGCGGACGCACCTATCTCGGAAATGTGGAACCCCTGGGACGGGTAATCCAAGGACTAGGCAACAACGGCGAAGATGGGACAGAAGGGGCATTTTATCGCAACGCGATCGCTACTTACTCCCACGGGCCCTTGCTTCCCAAAAATCCCTTTCTTGCCGACTGGCTGCTCCAAACGGCTCTCAAGGAAAAATACCAGACGCCAGTCGTCCTTACCCCCCTAGAGGATGCCCTGGCAGCCCAAGCTCGGAAAGCGATGTTTAAACGTCTGGCGATCGCCTCTGTGGAGAAAGAACCTCTAAAGTCGGGAAAATCTTAACTCATCCTCCTAGCTCCCTCACCCAATAGCTCAGAACGCGGCAATTTAACAACTCCAGAAATATTGAGCGCAATCTTTGCAATCATTAAAATGATTTGCCACAACGTAAATTCGCAACCAGGGATATGACTGGAAAAATAGAAGATAGCGGTGCTGCTGGTGTTCTCGTTCTCATACTCCCCATCGCGTTTGTAATAGTGATCCTCCTCAAGGCATGGCCTTTCGTACTAGCATTGCTCGTACTCGGTCTTGCCCTCAGAATTTGGCAACACTATCAATGGAAGCAGTGGAGCCAACAAGTAAACCCCTACTTCAATCAACTGATCAAAGAGAATCAGGGGTGTGTGACTTTCCTTGACTTGTCGATCAAGGCAAACATCTCTGGCCCCTCTGCACAGCGTTACCTGAACAAAAAAGCTGAAGAATTTGGTGCCCAGCGTCGAGTGCTTGAAGACAAAGGCACAGTCTATTACTTCCTCACCGCTAGCGCTCTCGGTAGCATCTTTGATGACAGTGAGCCGCTGGAATGGGAGAGTGATTTCGAGAGTCAAGAGTCTGCCCAACTAATGACTGCCGTGGAAGACTCAGAGCCAAGTGCGCCCAAGGCTCCAGAAGAGCTAGAGGCGATCGCGGCTAATGAACCCATCCCTCCAGCTACTCAAGCCACAAGTGAGGAGGAACCAGAAGCCTCTGCCACCGCATTAGAAACTGAGGAGGAACTAGAAGCCTCTGCCACCGCATTAGAAACCAAGGAGGAACCAGAAGCCTCCGCCACCGCATTAGAAACCGAGGAGGAACCCGAAGCCTCCGCCACCGCATTAGAAACCAAGGAGGAACCAGAAGCCTCCGCCGCCCCATTAGAAACCGAGGAGGAACCAGAAGAAGAGGAAAATAAAACCCCCGCCAAGAGCGAGGAAGAAGAAGACTTCTGGACAGATAGCTCTGAAAAAAACTCGGACAATTCTGAGTTGCTGATCCAAGCAGAACTGGCTAAACGGCTCGACGTTCATTCCAGCACTGTTGGGAAACGCAAATCTGACCCCGACTTTGCAGAGTGGAGCCAGAGTCGAGATCCAGAAGGCATTGCTTGGGAATACTCCCCGGATACTAAAGAGTTTATGCCGATAGACCTAGAGAAGGAAAAAACTGACACCGATAGCTAGCACAACAACTCCTGCTTGAGTGAAATCTTTCTAAAGACTGATTGATAAAAGCAAACAAGTAGATAATGTTGACCATTCGACTGTTTTTTCTTTCTTCAAGAGATTGCCAGAAGTTTATTTACTTGCCCCAGATGATTGGTTAGGAATTGGTTTCCGGCTGATAATGGCGTTACTAGTTGGAGCAATTATCGGCGCAGAACGGGAAATTAAAGCAAAACCTGCTGGGTTAAGAACCCATATGCTTGTGAGCTTTGGTTCTGCTCTCTTTGTGCTTATCCCCATTCTGATTGGTGTGGCTGACGATAGCGCTGATGCCCTCCCGCGAGTAATTCAAGGTGTCACTGCTGGGATTGGTTTTCTGGGGGCGGGAGAAATTTTACGGGAATCTCAGCCTGAGTCTGGAGGAATTCGGATTCGCGGGCTCACTTCTGCCGCTGCTATTTGGATTTCCTCCGCCTTAGGCGTGGCTGCGGGCTGTGGATTATGGCAACTGAGCTTAATTAGTGCTGCGCTAACTCTAGTTGTACTGAGAGTCTTTAAAAAACTAGAGCCTTAGTTGCTGAGGAACTTTGACTAAGGGCTTGGGGCGATCGCCTCAAGCCCTTGTTTTTTATTGCAGCCAATTAGCGCTCCTCATCAGCTGATAGGCACTGATTTAGCGTCAGTAGCAAGTTCCGTTCTACAGAAGCTGCTCTTTGCGCTTTACACTTCCTTCAAAAAAGAATACATAAACTTCACATAAACTTTACGAAAAAAGCTACGCCTATTTACGGAAATTAGTTAAATTCAGTTTAAATTGAAGTTAATAAAAAATTAAAACTTGTTTCGAGTGTGTCCGAAATGAGCAAAATTCAGGCTTTTAAAAAATTTTAGCCTCAGTTCTTTGACCAACGTGAAGGATAAAAAACTGCACCTCTCCCCCTATGTGAGGTTGCATCGTCCTGACCAATTGGGCATCGCCAAACGTTCAGAAAAAGTTGCCATCAGCAGTTTTCTGGCGGCAGTTCCTGCTCTTAACTCAATTTAGAAAAGTAATCAATCACCGTGGATTCCATCATCTCCTGCTCTCCAAGACGAATCGTTCGCTTTCTAAGCTTTGTAGGGCTAGGGCTGATCCTTGCTAGCGTAATTGGGCAGCTTTCCAAATATCTTTGGAAACTTGAGTTCTCCTGGTTGGACTCTTACTTTCAGCTATTTAACCTTGATGGGGAAAAAAACATCCCATCTTTCTACTCAACTGCTGCCTTACTGTTCTGCTCTATCCTACTGGCAACAATTGCGTTAATTAAAAAAATCAATCAAGACCGTTATTTCTTCCACTGGGGAGCATTGGCAACAATATTCCTATTCTTGTCTGCCGATGAGTGGCTCAGTTTGCACGAAAAAATGGGAAAACTGTTAGGTTCCAAGATTAATGCCAGTGGCATATTTCATTATGCGTGGGTAATCCCAGGAGCTATATTGGTTTTCATCGTGGCCTTGGCTTATCTCAAATTTCTTACTCATTTGCCTAGAAAAACCCGACGATTATTCTTGACGGCTGCCAGTCTTTTTGTGAGTGGTGCAATTGGGATGGAATTAGCGGCTGGGTACTACGTGACTAATCACACTAGTTGGAGCCGGATGATCTGGATGGCTCTGACGACGGCTGAAGAAGCTTTAGAATTTGCGGGGGTGATTCTCTTCATTTACGCCCTCTTGTCTTACATGAGTGTTCAAATCCAAGAAGTGCGAATTCGGATTGGTGATAGAGAGACATTGCTACCAACTCCAGAGAAAGTAAAGAGTCTATCGAGCCGGGTGTGATACGCTATCTGCGGTATAAGCCAGAGGAGTGAGTCATGGCAAAGTTGCGGGTAGGGTTGCTATTCGGTGGCTGTTCTGGAGAACACGAAGTATCAATTAGTTCTGCACGGGCGATCGCTAATGCCCTAACAACAGCCCAAAATGTCAATAAGTACGAATTGCTGCCCTTTTATATTCAAAAAGACGGGCATTGGCTCGCGGGGGAAGTACCTCAACAAGTTTTGCAACAGGGAACAACGCCTTTATTAGAGGCAGAGACAACACCGGATCAATCCTCAATTGCCAGTCCGCAGAACCTCAATTCCCAAGCTCTCAGCCGTTGGCAGTTTCCCTCTCAAGTTGCCGAAATTGATGTTTGGTTCCCCATCCTGCACGGGCCCAACGGGGAAGATGGCACGATTCAGGGACTCCTCAAACTCATGCAGGTTCCCTTTGTGGGTTCAGGCGTCTTGGGTTCTGCTTTGGGAATGGACAAGATTGCCATGAAAATGGCGTTTGCCCAAGCTGGACTACCCCAGGTGAAGTATGTCGCCGTCAACCGTTCTCAAGTTTGGTCGAGTCCCTGTGAGTTTCCCCAACTCTGCGACCAGATAGAGACAGCCTTGGGATACCCCTGCTTTGTCAAACCTGCTAACTTGGGTTCCTCTGTCGGCATTGCCAAAGTGCTCCAGCGCAGTGAATTAGAAGCCGCACTAGATAATGCCGCCAGCTACGACCGACGCATAATTGTCGAAGCTGGCGTTGTTTCACGGGAAGTTGAATGTGCCGTCTTGGGGAATGACCACCCCAAAGCTTCTGTAGTCGGACAAATTACGTTTGAGAGTGACTTTTATGACTACGAAACGAAATATACCCAGGGACAAGCCGATTTAATCATTCCTGCGCCCCTGCCAACGGATGTCACCTCAAAAATTCAGCAAATGGCGATTCAGGCATTCCAGGCAGTGGATGCCGCCGGATTGGCGCGGGTAGATTTCTTCTACGTTGAAAGCACTGGGGAAATCTTAATCAATGAAATTAATACGTTCCCTGGATTCACGGCTACCAGTATGTATCCCCGGCTTTGGGCAGCAACAGGTGTACCTTTTCCAGAATTAGTAGATCGACTAATTGAGTTAGCCCTAGAACGCCATCAGTGAAGTGTGAAGTGTAAAGGATGAAGGATGAAGGGGGAGCAGGGGAGCAGGGGAGCAGGGGAGCAGGGGAGATGAGGCGATGAGGCGATGAGGAAAACTGATAACCTACTTCATACTTCATACTTCACACTTCACCCTTCATACTTCAACCAAATTACCTGTGCCTGAGAGGAACGTTCTAGTCTACTCTGGGTTTTGTATCTGTTTGTAAATTTTTGGGAGAGTAACTTGGAACGGACATTTGTCATGGTCAAGCCCGATGGCGTACAGCGCAACCTTGTGGGCGAAGTGATTCGGCGTCTGGAGGCAAAAGGCTTTACCTTGGTAGGACTAAAGCTGATGAATGTACCACGGGAACTTGCAGAACATCACTATGACGTGCATAAAGAAAGACCCTTTTTTGCAGGTTTAGTTGAGTTCATCACTTCTGCACCTGTGGTTGCCACTGTCTGGGAAGGTGACGGGGTTGTTGCCGCTGCCAGAAAAATTATTGGTGCTACCAACCCGCTCACTGCTGAACTGGGGACAATTCGCGGTGACTACGGCATCAGTATTGGTCGCAACCTAATCCACGGTTCCGATGCGACTGAAACTGCCCAACGAGAAATTAGCCTCTGGTTCAAGGAAGAAGAACTGGTGAACTGGCAGCCGACCATAACACCTTGGCTGTATGAATAAAGGTTAAAGACTAAAAGGGAAAAGCAAAAACATTTTCCCTTTCCTTTCTCCTGTGGCTTAGTCCCGAATTCTTATCGAGTCTCGCTGACTTCTTCTGCGGATTGAACCTCGGCGGCTAGATCGGATTTTTCCACTGTCGGGTCAAGTTTAGCTTCCATGGCGGCGGCTTCCGCTGGCTCAACGGTGTTGCGTTTGGAAAATCCCCAGACTAAGACCAACGCGATCGCACTAATCATTAACCATTCAGGTGGTACGAGTTCTGGCTTCAAGGCTCTAATCAGAAGCCGGAAGCCGACAAATGCCACAGTGAGGTATCCTGCATCTTCCAGATGGCTATACTCTTTGAGCCAGCGGATAAACAAGCCTGCCATGAAGCGCAGGGTAATTACGCCAATTGTTCCCCCGGCAATCACCAGCCAGGTTTGATCTGAAATGGCGATCGCGGTGGTGACGCTATCTAGAGAGAAGGCTAAATCGGTAACAGCAATTAAAGGGATTGCCTGCCAAAGGTTCTCAAACCGGGGCCCATGATGTTTGTCATCATCGCTGTCATCAGAGGTGAAGTACTGAAAGACCAACCAGAGCAGATATAAAGCTCCGAGCAGCTCAAACTGCCAGAATTGAACTATCCAGGTTGCCGTCAAAATTAAGGTAATTCGTAAAACGTAAGCGGCAACTAACCCAAAATTGAGGGCGCGACGCTGCAATTTTTCATCTTCTAATCCGGCGGCGATCGCGGCTAAAGCGATCGCGTTATCTGCTGATAACACGGCCTCCATCACTACCAAGATCAGCAGAATGACTGGGGCTTCAATGCCAATATCGAAGGGCGAATGGAGGATGGGGTCAAGATCAAACATTAATGCGGATAAAAAAATTGCAATTTGCACCAAATAAACAGGCGCACGTTCACAAACTGGGCAAAATAATGCCTTCCTTTACCAAGCTTAACCTCTCGTCAAGGAATTCTGTCAAAAATCACCCCAAAGGCAACAATGCCCATAGGGAATGCTGCCTTGCCAGCGATTAATATTGCATCTTGTAACAAAATATTTTGTAAAGGGTCATTAATAGCGCAAATTAAGTGGTAATTACTGCTGTAATCAAATCAAGAGGAATACTAATAATGTCTCTATCAGATACCCAAATTTTTGTCGCCTTGGTAGTCGCCCTCATTCCTGGTGTACTCGCCGTTCGGCTGGCAACGGAGCTATCCAAGTAAGGTATAGTTGCCTCGAAAGCGCTAATTTCAGCCGTTGCCAGTCAAAAGTTCCGGTAATTGCGGTAAAGAGCTGTAAATTATCTGATAACATCGACTTGCGGCTGCTGGAATTGGTGCTTTGTACCTTGTATCTCAATGCGAACAGAAGACAAAGCAGTAACAAATCCGGTGTGTATTTTGTTTGTTTAGACAGGGCTTTAAA
Organism: Kastovskya adunca; assembly: GCF_059505785.1. Classification (NCBI taxonomy): domain Bacteria; kingdom Bacillati; phylum Cyanobacteriota; class Cyanophyceae; order Coleofasciculales; family Coleofasciculaceae; genus Kastovskya; species Kastovskya adunca. Next base: position 12,729 of record NZ_JCACLG010000048.1, read on the forward strand.
AGCGAGCGAGCCGCGCTAGCTAACCGTGCAGTACTGTGAGCACCATGAACGCATTTCAACCCTCCCCACCGCCTCAGCAACCTATAGCCCCTCGTCGCCGGGTTTCTCAATCGGCTAGGCGTCAACAGCAACGTCACCCTTACCGGGCAATGGGATGTGAAATGCTACTCAAGTTAGTTGCCAATGGTGTGATTTCAGCCGCAGCGATCGCGGCTCTTGCCCAACTCTTGCCTTATCACCTATCTCAGCAATCCAAATTACGAGAAGTCAGAGCGGAAGCTAGGCAAACCGAAAAGCGCGTCACCGACTTGCGTACCAACTTCAGCCGCTACTTTGACCCTCAGCAAGCCAAAAGCGTGATGCAAGAGCAAAGCTATCGCCGAGACCCTACACAACGTCAGGTCGTTTGGCAAGACCAGGATATTAGAGATAGTCGTTAGTCCTTGTCCCGAATTCAGAGCTGATTGCCAGGATTTTAATATACCAATCCCCAATCCTGAGTTCACGCCGTCGCTGGGCTGAGGAGTTGGTTCATCCAATTGCTTATTTTTTGACGCAAACCTATACCCGCAGTCGTTTCGGGCAATTGATCGTAGGCGCGTTGATAGTCAGCGATCGCGCAGTTCCAATCGCCCCGTAAATGATAAGTGCGACCCCGTTCTGCATAGACATGGCATTCTAAGCCACCCAAGAGCAATGCTAAATCTAAGTTTTCCAGTGCTAAATCGTAAAGCCCCATCTCGCGAAAAGTAATAGCTTGATTAATCCAGCTACGTACATTACCAGGATTGAGATTCAGCGCGACCTCATAATCAGCAAGAGCTTCAGCAATACACCCTTGAGAGATGTAGCAGTTGGCGCGATTATTATAGGTGCTGTCAAAGTTGGGGTCAATTTGTAAGGCTTGATTGTAGTCCTCTAGGGCAAGAGCCTGTTGACCGCTTTGGAAGTAAATCAGTCCTCGATTGTTGTAGTTAGCGGCGCTAGGATTGCGCTCCACCAGTTGAGTAAGTAACGCGATCGCGCTCTTATAATCCCCTTGTTGGGCTTTATGGCGTGCAGTCGAGCGCAGGTGCTTTTCAGAACCTTTCTGACTGGCTGCTGCTAACGATGTAACTTTGCGGGACATAGGTACCCACGTTCTGTTTTGGTCATGCCAGTTTGTATAAGTACGAGCATCCATATCTTTACCTGTGACCTTTCTATCTATAACTAGCTTATCGGCTTACTTCTATTCCTTGATCGTTGTTTGTGTCAGTTATTGAGGCGTCTCGTTACCCAGGAACCGCTCCCAAAATTCCGACAATCTGCTAGTAACTACAACACCAAATAAACGCTTTCCATAAATTACTCAAACCTGGCTCTTTTAGGTTTGAATACCATCAAAGTGCTATAGGTAAGCCGGAGAGATATTCTCTGCCTATAGGTACAGCAGAGCCAGCTATCTTTCCTCTGTCTAATGATAAAAACAGGGGGGATTGGAGATTAGCGATTAGAGATAGGGACGTGAAGGAGCAAAGATGAAGCAGGAAACTAATCTATAGACACCGACGATCAGCCATAAGCCCTTACTTCCTTGTGTTGCAATCACTGAGTTGCTCTTACCTGACCTGAATAGATGCTGATAGAATGCAAGCGAGCCTATTAATTGACTTGTTTTCAATTGTTAAGGGAAATTTCTTTATGACAACTGCACCAACATTTGCGAATGCGCCTGATGTCTCGGCAGACAGCTACTTAGTTATTGGTTTAGCAACCTGCTTTATCAAAGAAGATGGCGAAGTGCATCAAGTCAAAGTCATCGAACCTATTCCGTCTGCTGCCTTAGAAGCAATTTTGAAAGGAATTCCTACTTCTTATCAGCTAGCTAGTGCAACGACACTCAGCGAAGTGCTAGTTGATGAAACTCCTCAAAAGTTGCCTGAATTTGGTGAAGATACACAATTTTGTGATGAATTTGCCCTTCGTGCCTTCTCTGCCGCTCGCACCTACAAGAGCCGTCTAGAAGCTCAAGCCCATATCCCCTTAGGTACAAGCCGTAAGGACTTTAACTACTCTACAGAGCGGAAGCGGGTTTTGAATAGCGTTCGTCTGATCACGACAGAAGACAACATCAAGCAGCACTCTCACACTCACAAAGTTCTGTAACCTGGGATTCGGTATGTTAAAGCTTTACGGTGGAGCAAGAAGTCGGGCGTCAATTGTTCAGTGGTATTTAGAAGAACTAGGTATTCCCTACGAATTCATTTTGCTGGATATGCAGACAGGCGAACATCGGCAGCCAGAGTTTCTGGCGATTAATCCGATGGGAAAGGTGCCAGCAATTGTGGATGGAGATTTTCAACTTTGGGAGTCAGGGGCAATTCTGCTTTACCTGGCAGAAAAACAGGGTCAGATGCCGGACAGCCTTGAGCAGCGTTCAAAAATGACGCAGTGGGTTCTCTTTGCTAATGCCACGCTTGGCCCAGGGGTGTTTGTAGAAGCGAGTCGGGAGCGGGAAATTCCCAAGTTGATGACCCCACTGAATGAGGTTTTGTCACAGCAACCGTTTCTGATGGGAGAACAACTAAGCGTTGTCGATGTGGCAGTCGGCTCAATGCTGGCATACATCCCAATGCTGCTGAAGCTTGACTTGAGTGAGTATCCAGCTATTGTGGACTACATCAAGCGGCTTTCAGAACGACCAGCCTTTAAAAAGGCGATGGCAGGGCGGGATTAGGGGTGCAGGGGTGCAGGGGTGCAGGGGTGCAGAGGTGCAGGGGTGCAGGGGTGCGAGGGAGAGAAAAATCGATGACGATTAGCCATTACTCCAATCGCCTATTTCATCCTTCACCCTTCATACTTCATCCTTCACCCTTCATCCTTCACCCTTCACCCTTCATCCTTCATCCTTCATACTTCATCCTTCACCTCTGCTACCGATACTCCTCATCACCCCATCAGCTTATTCAGCTTGACTCTGTGGCAATAAAAAAGGCACCCATAGGTGCCTGGTGCAATCTTTATCTTCTGAAGACTTAAATTTAGCGGAACCCCACAGCCGCTTGCCAAACGAATGCCAATAGTAAGAAGAACACAGGGATGACCGGGAGGACGTCTACTAAGGGATCAAAGATAGCGTAAGCTTCCGGCAGTTTCGCGAGTAGCAGTGCAGCTTCCATATCTCAATAAATTTTTCCAACACAATTTTCACTATCTGAGAGATTTTAACATAACTTCTCTTACGAGGAGCTAGGAACGGAAACATCCAGCCACTGGGCAAATTCTGTGGTAAAGCGATCGCTCAAAATTGCTGCTCGGATTTTTTGTGTAAAGCCTATCAGTTCTGTGACGTTATGCAGCGAGAGTAAGGTGTACCCCAAAGATTCCCGCGCTCGGATCAAATGGCTCAAGTACGCCCGACTGAAGGTTTGACAGGTATAGCAAGGGCAACTCTCATCTAGGGAGGTAAAATCTTCCCGAAAGCGGGCATTTTTCAAATTCCAGCGTTCGCCCTGTACCAACGCCGCTCCATGACGCCCTAAGCGAGTGGGAATCACGCAGTCAAACAAATCTACACCCGCCGCGATCGCCTGTACCATTTCCCGGTAAGTTCCCACGCCCATCAAGTAACGGGGTTTATTTAAGGGTAGATGGGGCGCAGTTGCCCGCACTATCTCGTGGATCAATTCTGGTGGTTCTCCGACACTGACACCCCCAATCGCATATCCCGGCAAATCTAACTCCACCAACGACTTTGCCGCAGCTTGTCGCAAATCGAGATAAACACCCCCCTGAACAATTCCAAACAACGCTTGCTCTTTGGGGCGTCTATGAGCTTCTACACAGCGCTTTAGCCAGCGGTAGGTTCGTTCGGTAGCTGCCTCCACTGCGGCACGCTCTGCTGGATAGGGAGGACACTCATCAAACGCCATAATTACATCGGCACCCAAGGCGTTTTGAATCTCAATTGAGCGTTCTGGTGTCAAATTGATCATCCGCCCATCTCTGGGAGAGCGAAAAATCACACCCTCTTCACTAATTGTTCGCAGCTGACTCAAACTAAATACCTGGAAGCCACCGGAATCCGTAAGCATCGGGCCTTGCCAGCCCATAAACTGGTGTAATCCCCCAGCTCCCTGGACAATGCTTTCTCCGGGTTGCAGGTGTAGGTGGTAGGTATTTGCCAACACCATCTGTGCACCAGCTGCCGCCAAGTGTTCTGGTGTAAGGGTTTTGACCGTTGCCAATGTCCCCACTGGCATAAACCTTGGGGTTTCTACAAGACCATGGGGCGTCACAAAGACACCAGCCCGTGCTGCTGTCTGGCTACAAGACGCCTGACACTGAAAAGAAAAGTCGATTGTTGATTGCTCCTAATACGCCAGAAACAGAGCTAATTGCTCCAACCTATCATCCTAGCTCACACACTCTCTGCTTTGACTAGCTCTAGAAACCGCAGTCACTATCGTCGTCAATTTGCACATCCCATTTAGCGCTTAATACCTGCGTCACCATGGCTTCGAGAGCATCCGCATTCAATCGATGAGTAACTTGCTCTTGCAGAGGATTGGACAAGGGAATGAGCCGCAGTTGGCGATTGTCTTGAATTAAATCGAAGTAGGTTTCTTGTTCAGGAGACTGGGCGAGATGGAGGTAATCAAAGCTCAGGATATTGAGATAAAGCGCATGGTTAGCAATGATGGTAGACCGCTGCACGTCGGTAAATACTTCCATGACGCACCCTTCTCCCTCACTATGTAGCTTGCCTTCAATGGAGTGGATGTAGCGAACGCGACCTAGATCGGACAACAGGTGTCCTATGTCTTGTTTGTTAACAATGATACCCGTGTCGATGATACAGGGAGATGGGAGATGGTGGGGAGGTTGGTGATGACTCATGGGTAAAGCCTATGGATGCAAATTGGGGCTTATATTGCCATGCAACGGGCAAATAGAACAGTAGGGTCTGACCCTACACGCTAAAGCCTTGCGATCGCATGTTAGCTGATGCGACGGTCAGAATTAAGAGCGAACTATCAAGCACCTCTTATTCCGATCAATGCACAACCTTACTAAACAAGTACTTGTCGGACTTCCCGTGGGATACAAGTAACTTGCTGCTAGTTATAACAGTAGGGCATGAGACAATACTAGCCCAAGTTTCTTTAGCGGAGGCTAGAACTATTCACAGAATTTCCACGGGCTGGTCTCCATGAAGTTGTTTACCTACCGACAGATTACGCAGTGGGGACAGAAGGCTTGGTACTCTTGGTGGAGTGCAGTAGCCTTTTATACCTGTTTACCCGTACCGGAAAGCTGGGCGCTGGAGTTTCAACGAATTGCTCGTTTAGCTCCTCTAGTGGGCTTACTCATTGGAGCCTTGCTAGGGCTTGTAGACCGTGTTTTATATCAATTCGATATACCTATCTTAACTCGTTCGGCTGTGGTTGTCATGAGCTGGGTGGCGATTACAGGAGGGTTGCACCTAGATGGTGCGATGGATACAGCCGATGGTTTGGCGGTGCAAGACCCCAAGCGGCGTTTGGCAGTGATGACAGATAGCGCCACGGGGGCTTTTGGGGCAATGGCAGGGGTTGCCATTCTCCTCCTCAAAACGACAGCCCTGACTGACCTGGGGAATTCCCGTATTTTTGTAATCATGGCAGCCGCCGGATGGGGACGCTGGGGGCAGGTTGTGGCGATCGCCTGTTATCCTTACCTCAAACCCACAGGCAAAGGAGCCTTTCATAAGCAAGGTATCAAGACGCCTCAAGACATCTTGTTAGGGCTATTCCTGTTACTTGGCGGCGGTGGAGTCGGGTTACTACTGGGTATTGACACTCACCTGTTTGCCTTGACAGCTTTGGGAGGAAGTGCGATCGCCCTTTTAACAGGTGCCTGGTTTCACCGATGCTTAGGCGGTCATACTGGCGATACCTACGGAGCGATCGTCGAATGGACAGAAGCCCTATTACTTTGCCTGCTGACTAGCCTTTCAACTCACTGAACTGGCTTCAGGCGCGTCACCTTTAAAGTAAATTTGCCGCCCCCTGTTTCCCCAAAAGCTCGCACCCGAATGATGTACTGCCCAGATTCAGTAATCCGGGAAAACAGCAGGGAATTGGTTGTTCCATCTGGCCCATCGTCATTTTCTGCCACGGTAGAACCATCTGCTGCGATTAGCTTAACGATGCTATCAAACTGTTCTGACACCAAATCAATGGCGACTTGGTCACCTGCCTCTAGGTTAGTGATATAGTCGCGAGAAAATCCTCCCTCACCTGTGGGAATATCGTTTTCCGACAAAGTATCGGAAATTTCATTGCCCTGAGGAACCGGAATTGGGTTGTACAGGCGATTCTGCGCTCTTGCTGTTGCCGTCGTTAAGCCTAGCAGCAACACAGTTGCAGGAACGAACAAAGCATAGCTAAACCGAGCGGCAAAAGCGTTAGTCATATAAAACTCGTTATCTATCTAAGCAAAGCAAGAACCGCTCAATTATAAGCTGTGTAGAGGCTGTGAGTTCTGAGTCCTGAGTCCTGAGTAGGGAAGAAAGGATGAAGTATGAAGGGTGAAGGATGAAATTATTAGGCGATTGGTGTAATGGCTAGTTATCGTCAATTTTTCTCTCCCCTGCTCCTCTGCTCCTCTGCACCCCTGCACCCCTGCACCCCTGCACCCCTGCACCCCTGCACCCCTGCACCCCTGCTCCCCTGCACCCCTGCACCCCTGCACCCCTGCACCCCTGCTCCCTTTTGGAATCCTAACGAGCGGTAAGGAACTCGAAGCGATAGGAGTTACATTCTTGGTACGGAAAACCCGACTCGCAATTTTTAGGAAAATTTATTAAATATTTGTTAAATAAATGGTGACGACAAGATCACAAACTGGTCGTAGGTTATACGGCGTATTTAGCAAATTCAACTTCATATCTTTGATTTTTCAGCTCTAAAGCCTGCTCCAGCAGGACGAGCAGCAAGGCGTTACCTAATTCATCAAGCTGCTGACAAAACAATATCTCCACCTGTTTTGCAGGTAATTTGACCGTCTCCATTGCATTCAAACGCTAAGAGGGAAAGGTTTTATGAAAATTGCTCAGGTTTCGCCGTTATGGGAACGGGTACCTCCACCGGGTTATGGCGGAATTGAACTTGTTGTTGGGCATCTAACTGATGAATTAGTCCGTCGCGGTCACGAAGTGACTTTATTTGCATCGGGTGACTCGCAAACCTTAGCCAAGCTGGAACCAGTGTCTCCCCGTGCACTACGCCTTGATCCTGCGATCAAAGAACCTGCGGTTTACGAGATGCTGGAACTTAGCCGGGTTTGCGAACAAGCTGCAGAATTTGATGTGATTCATTTTCATATGGGTTTTGCTGCCCTTCCTTGTACTCAGCTACTGAAGACCCCAATCATTCACACGTTGCACGGTAACTTTACACCGGATAACCGCAAGCTTTTTATCCAGTACAAGAACCAGTCTTACATCAGCATTAGCAACGCTCAACGCCAGCTAGAGCCGCGCCTGAACTATGTCAGTACGGTCTACAACGGTATTGAACCCCAAGATTACCCGTTCCAGGCGCAACCTCAAGGTTTACCGTACTTGGCATTTTTAGGGCGGATATCGCCAGAAAAGGGGCCAATGCACGCGATCGCGATCGCCAAACAAACAGGTTGGCGGTTAAAAATGGCAGGTAAGATTGATCCCGTCGATCGGGAATTCTTTGAGCAGGAAATTGCTCCCCACATCGATGGAAAGCAAATCCAGTATTTGGGCGAGTTAACGCACACAGAGAAAGCCGAGCTTTTAGGAAATGCCTCGGTAACGCTATTCCCGATTACCTGGCAAGAACCCTTTGGGCTGGTGATGATCGAGTCAATGTGTACCGGAACGCCCGTTCTGGGCATGGGTTTGGGTTCAGTACCAGAGGTGCTCGCGGGTGGCAAAACGGGTTTTGTCTGCCATACCCTTGAGGAAATGATTGCTGCGATTCCGGCGGCTGTGGAACTCGATCGCCAAGCCTGTCGGGATCATGTGGTGCAAAACTTTAGCATTACTCGGATGGTAGACGGCTACGAAGCGGCTTACCAAAAAGTGATAGAAGAGTTGGTATCTGGAAACGGACACCTGCAAACTCTATTCTGACTCCCTAAGGATTTTTAACTCAAAAAAAAGCGGGTATCTATCAACTATGCTGATAGATACCCAATAGCTGGGCATCAAGTTTGCCAGATGCCGCACACAACACACTCAATCCTTACGCTGGGGATAATCCAATATTCGCCTGATTAAAGAGAATCAGCGTCCGCCTCTGGACTGACTTTAAGCCACCTGAGATTTCGCTAGCCTTCATCAATTTGATGACTGCTGCTGGCTATCTTTGGACTGGCCATCTTCCTCGTCCTCATTTTCATCTTTCGGCGATCTAAACCGCCGATTTCTAGAGAAGCGCCCCGTATTTTTGCGTTTGCGAAATTTACGAGCGTAGGCTTGATTCCGTTGCGCCTTTTCCTTCTTTAGATTGCGGCGCTTTGCCATGTTGACCTCATGAAATAACAATGATGCCTCACAAACCTAATTCATAAATTAGGTCAGCTCGGCTTGTCTATCTTAGCAGTGTTACTAGTCTACGCTTAAGCAACCTGCAAAAAGATGTCTGAGTTAAGTAGCCAAACTCCAGATATATTTCCCACCCCTGGTGTTACGAATAAATATCTGGAGCGTCTTTGACGACTCCCGCCGCTAAACCCTTGGGGTTCTAGCGGGGGATTCTTAAGAGATTTTAACTCTTAAAGGCTGCGCCAAAACAGCCACTACTCTCTCCAGGTTAAACCCATCGAGGCTACATTTTCTCCCAATATTAGCAGCGCCATTCGCATCAGCCGAAACCAAATGTCCACTACGACTACGATACAAACCCCGTTTAATCCGTTTCCCAGAAAATTTATAGTCTTGCGGGTTGTCAGGGTTGTAGGTAGGAATACCATCTCCGTCCAAAAAACTTGCCTTACTCGTGTAAGACTCTTCTTGTTCGAGATAAGTCAAGCCATACCTTTGGCACAAAGCCTTGAGTTTATTTCTCAAGCTCCAATGCGGAATTTGGACAAAGTTTTGATTGTTTCTGCTGCCAATGTTAATCTCTTGCTTCATCCCAGGATTAACACCGACAATCAAGGTTCCGACTTTATGCTTAACACACCAATCAATAATATATCGAGCGGTTTTGTTGAGGTAGTCCCGAAGGCGATTGTTGCGGTTAATTGTAAGCCTAGCTTGACGTTCTGTAGTTCCCTTAATTCCCTGCAAGTCTTTGATACTTTGCAACCGTGCGTTTTCCTTGTTGAACCACTGGTTAAAAGATTTAAGTGGTTTGCCATCCATAATAAAGGATGCCCCAGTAGTGCTAACACAACTAGCAAGGTTGTCAAGTCCCAAGTCAATTGCAAGTTGATTCTTCGGATCTACAGGTTGTGGTTCTGGTTCTGCCTCAACAATATATTCGACTTCAAAGAATCGCGCTTTGTATCTAGGCAGAATACGAACCTGTTTCAATTTCTTCCCCACCAATCGAGAAGGAAACGGGATTCGCACAGAACCAAACTCTTTCCTAAACTCGTTAGACATGGGAATTTCAAAGAAACCGTCCTTGACCTTGATTCGTGGCATTATCAAAGGGAAATAACTGTCTTTGGGCAAATATCCAGGCAACCGGATTTGCTCAAAACGATACAACCCATGCTTTGCTGTTTTAATCAAGTTAAAGAAAGAACGGAAAGAACGATCCACTACCTTCAGCGTTTGCTGTGCAATATCGGTATTAAGATGCCTGTAGTTCTCGTTACTCTTGCAGTGATGGTAGTTCGACTCGTAACGCAAGTATCGGGATTCTGCGAAAAAGAACTGACGAACCGAGTAAAGCCCTACATTATAGAGGTTTTTACTCAAGTGGCACAGTTCTCTCAACGCCAAAAACTCTTGCTTGCTCAAGTCTCGAATTTGGCACTTTTGAGTTAAGTACATCGGTCTACTTTCGCTATAAAAGTATCTTACCGCGAAACTTATGTGTAAACAGAGAGCCTGCCCCCCGTTTCCTCTCCCGCTAAACCCCCTCGGGGTTATAGGCGGGAGTCTCCACTGGGGAAGAAGATGATATCAGTCGATAAGTATACACTTAGTGAAACCGTATCTCCTTTATCCATGCGTCGTTCGTGGCAATTTGTACAGACAGTGTTGGGAATAATCTTCCGCCATCCGATTACCGGCACTACCATTATTCCCTTGTTACCAGATGGTCGAATTGTGATGATTCGGCGGCGCGATACCGGTCAGTGGGGTTTGCCTGGTGGTATTGTCAACTGGGGTGAAGACCTAGCGACATCGGCGCAGCGGGAATTGGAGGAAGAGACGGGACTCCAGTTGCTCAAAATTAGACGTTTAGTGGGCGTGTATTCTGCTCCTGACCGCGATCCGAGAATTCATTCCATTTCTGTTTTAGTAGAAGCAGATGTGGAGGGAACCATGAAACCCCAAGATACGTTAGAGGTTCTTGAGGTGCAGGCATTTGAACGCGATCGCTTACCCTTAGGCAACCTTTGTCACGATCACGACCGACAACTGAACGACTACTTTAGTGGTTCAACGACGCTGGCTTAAACTCAGAAGCGATCGCAATTTCCAGCTTTCATTCTTTAATCTTGCTCAAATCTTCTTAAAATCTGGATGGATCTCCCCTTACGCAATTCCCGCATCAAACTGTCTCAAGGACAAATTTTCTGGCGTGAAATCGGTCAAGGTGCCGTTATTGTATTTCTGCATGGTTCCTGGAGTGAGAGCAGCCAGTGGCTACCCGTCATTGAGCAGTTGAATCAAAATTATCACTGCTTTGCTCCGGACTTGCTGGGATTTGGGGAATCAGAGCAAGCGAATACCCACTACTCGATTGAGTTAGAAGTTGAGTGTCTGGCTGAGTACCTAGAGGCGTTGCAGTTAGACTCTATATATTTAGTCGGTCACTCTTTAGGTGGCTGGATTGCTGCTAGCTACGCCCTGAAATATGCCGAGCAGGTGCGGGGGTTGATTTTGCTGTCACCAGAAGGCGTGCAGGTAGAAGGGCACAAAAGACCCAAGCTGGGAGGGCGAAAATCTCTGACTTATTGGCTGTTGCGATCGCTTTATCCCCTTGCCAAACTTTTTAGACTACACAAACCCATTCAACGAGCGCTCTCCAGACGCCAGCAACGACAGCCATCGCCCATTGCTTCCCAGTTGCTGTTTAAACGACGACCAGCAGAAATTACGGCTGAATTGTGTACCGAACACCTCCAAACCTTGAAAATCCCGACATTAATTTTGCAAGGTGAGCAGGATACAGCCTTCGCGATCGCCCAAAGTCAAACCTACGGCGAACTAACTCCTGATGCTCGGTTGCTGACAATTCCCCAAATTGGCAATGATTTACCCGCAGCACAACCTAAACTTGTTGCTACACATATTCACAATTTTATTGAAGAGACACGGGTGTTTTTGAGTCCTGAGTCCTGAGTCGGGGAGAAAGTATGAAGTATGAAGGGTGAAGTATGAAGTATGAAATAGGCGATTGGAGTAATGGCTAATCGTCGTCAATTTTTCTCTCCCCTGCACCCCCGCTCCCCTGCACCCCCGCTCCCCTGCCTCACAGGTGTAGGTTTTTTACAATCAAGCGGAGTTGAAGAAAGTCAC
>NZ_JCACLG010000049.1:0-181614 GCF_059505785.1 Kastovskya adunca
CTTCTCTTGAGCGCTTTCCTAATGTAACGTCAATAAATCCTTCTGTCAACTATTTTTGGGAATTTTTTTTGAGGTAGGCTGGAAATTCTCTGAAATGGCGTAATTACGGAGCTTTCAAGCTGCATTTTTTCAATATAGGAAAGAGATTTGAGCTACGCCCCCATCCATCTGCGGCTTACTGATTCAAGAATAGGGAACAATCACACTAGATCTGTAGTTCTCTTTTTAGGGTCTAAGAGGCGATCGCCACAGGATAACTAAGACTCTTGTTTTTATCCGGATCGAACCCGAACCATTTAGTGAGTCATAGGGGACGCAGGAGAAAAATAGCTTTTCAGCCCACTCTCATATAAAGCGGTGACGTGGCATTATTGCCATCACCGATGAATGATAATTATCCTTCTTGCCTAGTCTCTAGCTCTAATCTCCTTGTTGGTTGTGACTTCTGGGCAAATATCAGGATTTTTGGACATTGCTGTTGAAGCTAATGAAGAGGGATAACTAGGCGCATCAAAAGGAATTGATTTGTCAAAACTGAAGCAATTTGTTGAAGTAGTTACAGAACCCTCACGGGAGAGCTAAAAAAGCAGATGATGCCCCTCTATTGCAGCCATGGTCACGAAAATTCGCCTGGAAGCCACTATTGCAAGCAGTGTGGCGAAAAACTGCCGCAGGTTAATTTACAACGTGTCTCACCAGGGATGGTTCTGGGCGATCGCTATCGCATCATTCGGGAACTTGGACATGGCGGTTTTGGGCGTACCTACCTAGCCGAAGACCTCAACCGGTTCAGCGAACCTTGTGTGTTAAAAGAATTTGCTCCGCAAGTGCGAGGCACCTATGCTTTACAAAAAGCTGAGGAGTTATTTGAGCGAGAAGCGGGCGTACTTTACAAATTGCAGCATCCCCAAATCCCTCGCTTTCGAGAATTATTTCGCGTTAAACAAGAGCACTCAGGCTTTTTGTTCTTAGTCCAAGACTTTGTTGAAGGACAAACCTACCAGGCGTTACTAGATAGGCGACGGCGTCAAGGACAGCGCTTTAGTGAAACAGAAGTCACCCAACTAATAGTACAAATCCTGCCTGTTTTAGAGTACATCCATTCTTTAGGAGTCATTCATCGAGATATCTCTCCTGATAACCTGATGCTCCGAAATAACGATGGACTGCCCGTGCTAATTGATTTTGGTGGTGTCAAGCAAGTGGCAGCTAGCTTGGCTTCTCAATTTCGGGAATCAGTATCTGGGGTAGGAATACCTGCTGTGGCAACGCAGTTAGGCAAGGTCGGCTATGCCCCTGTAGAACAGATGCAGAGGGGAATTGTTTCTCCCAATAGTGATTGTTATGCATTGGCCGTCACTGTATTGGTGTTGCTTACTGGAAAAGAACCACAGCAATTAATCAACCCCCAGACTCTAGCTTTAGACTGGCGGCGAGAGGTCAGCCTGAGCGGCAAACTAGCGGAAATTCTGGATAAAATGCTGCAACCAACTCCTAGCGATCGCTACCAAAGCGCCGGAGAAATTCTGCAAGCTATGACAGGTAATTTCGCCCCAGCCTACTTTCCTCCAACCCAGCCCGTAGCACCCAAAACAGCTGCAACAGTAGCAATTGCCTCACCTCCTGTTGCGGCTACAGTTAAACCAATCGTCAATCAGCCTGTTATCCCAGTACCGCATCAGAAGCGCGATAACTCCTTCGGCTGGCTGGGGAAAGTTGTCATTGCAATAGCCTTGATTGCATCAGCCAGTGGACTAGGCTGGTGGGCAGGTAACTCTTGGATACAATCTCAGTCACCGGAAATCATTACGCCGCCAAACACAGATGATGCCCAAGCGCCACCATCAGATGAGCCGGAACCCGAACCACCGTCACAGTTTTCGGCTGAGGAACGCCAGCGCAAACAAACCCTACGAGAACGCCGTTTAAATTTAGGGGTTGGCTATCGTTTTTATGTTGACTGGGTTAATGAAGTATTTTGGACTCAGTACCCCAATCAACGTGGACGACGGTTAGGTACTGGTTCCGAGGATGCTCAGTTACGAAAACAATGGGATGCGATCGCGGCTGAACAATTGGAGAAAATTGCCCAAGCAGAACTGAGTGCTGCCACACGGCGGGGGCTGGGAAACTACAGGGAAGCTGACCGCACCCGCTGGAAAGCAGAAGCTAATCAACTACGCCTCAGCAGCCGCGCTTTGTATGACTTAGCAGATGCCAAGTTTTTCCATAATTTTCCCAAACAACGGGGGAAAGATTTCCTTGAGTCACCAGTGGGCCAGGTCTGGCAAGCCTACGTTGCCGATAGCGTTAGTGCTTTAAGAACAGGGGCTGCTTATGAGCGTATCGTCTTCGATCCAGGAGCTGTGAGCAAACAAAGCAGGGGGACTTTGAGACCGGGAGAGGGGAAAGCCTTTGTTGCAGAACTGTCTCAAGGGCAAACAATGGAGATACGGCTGGATACTACTCAAAATGTCCTATTTTCCGTCTATAGCCCTACAGGGGAAGTTGCTATCTTGGAAGATTCCCGCGATCGCCGTTGGGTGGGAAGATTGCCTGAATCCGGTTTTTACGAATTTACGGTGGTTTCTGAGGCTTCAGAACCTATTGATTATCAACTCAATCTCACGGTTGAAAATCCACCCTCTCCTGAGGCTTCCGAAGTGCCATCAAGGGAGGGGGTAGAAAATTAGGTTACAAACGAGGCGAGCCAATACCAATAGAGGGAGTTGGAGGCGAAGATCGGCGATAAATCGGCTGTCCGTTCACCATCGACTGTGCCATGAACAACAGGTTTTGACGTTCGATTGCTGAGAAACTAATGGTGTAAATCATTCCCCCTTGCTGCCACATCATGGTTGAGAAGCCGTAAGGGGAGGTTTGTTGAGTTGCTTCTAAAAGGTATCCCCGTACATCCGGGGCTAAAGTAATGCGATCGCCTCTTTCTTGATGTCGTTTCAAATCCCTCAAAGCACTAGCAGAGGATTGGTTATCAACGATAAAGCTACCTAATAAGCAAGGCTGAATCTTATTTTGGCAGGTCGTCAACAAACTCACGTTCAAGTTGGGCGGCACTTCGGAAGTATAGACCCCAATCAGAAGGCGGCTAGGTTCAATATCAGAGACACCACTCAGTGGAATGGCAGCAGGTAAGCGCATCACCACTCCATAGGGCAAGCGAGTCTGAATTATCCTGTAAATGGGGGGTAAAGACACTAGCCGGACGGGCATAAACCTCTACAATACTGCTGACAACAGCCCAAGCGGCAATCGGCAAAGCCAATAGACAACGCTGCCAAAGTGGAAAAGATACTACTTTCATGGACTTAATTTTTCTGTACCGATTGCTCCGATTGACGCACTTCACTTGCTGGCACGATTAAGCTGCGGAAATAAAGGCTGCTAACGGCGAACAAAAATAGCAGATAAGCAACGGCTTGAACAAGATAAATTTTAGCTCGATAGCCAAAGAGAGCTTTGAGGACTACACCCGGAAATTCGTTGTCTGGTAAGACCTTGGTTCTATTTGGAATTATTGGCCCTAGTAGGCAAGAGGGGTCTTGATCAAAGTGACCGTAGTAGAAGCACAAACTAGCAAACCGAGGATTGAGTTGCGCTAAAGCGGCAGCCGCTTCGTCAAAATGCTTCAAAGCACCAACGACTAAACCTGCCACAATCAACAGCAGAAAAAACCCCATCACTTGGAAAAAGGTGCGGATATTAATCTTGACGCCCCATTTAAATAAAAGCGCACCAATTCCAACTGCTCCGATTAAACCTGCCAGTGCGCCGCCTACAGCAGGTAAAATCCCTTGCTGAAAGTTGGCAACGATGAAGACAACGGTTTCAAACCCTTCTCGTAAAACGGCAATGAAGATTAAGCTAAAGACGCCCCAGTCACCACGATTGCCTTGTTGAAGTACCGAAGTAATGTTCCCTTCGATTTCTGCTTTGAGCGATCGCGCCTGCTGCGTCATCCAAATCAACATCCAACTGAGTAAGGCGATCGCAATGACGCCAAACACGGCTTCCAACAGTGGCTCAATCACTGTCGCATACTGAGGGTAAGTCGTACTCAACGACTGAATGCCCCAAATAAAAAAGACACCCACTAAGACACTGGCAAAAATCCCCGCCCAAATACCCCTATACACCGAGGAATTTAGCTGCTCTGCCTTAGCCTTTTTCAAGCAAGCCAGCACAATCCCTACCACTAAAGCTGCCTCAACTCCTTCCCGGAGGGTGATAACAAAGGTCGGTAGCGCGGCCCTAAAATTCATAGCTTGTTAGTTGTGTGTTGTTTAGAGACACTGGCAATGAATTATCACCCCCAAGGCATTACCCATTAGTAACTAATGACTAATTAACTAAAGTCCCGTAACATTTTTTTGATTTCTAGGTTATGCATTTCTTCTTGACCGATCTGGGTACGGGCAAATTCTTCCAAATAAATGCTGGCGTCTTCTACAACAGTCAGGAGCTGCTTGTACATCTGTAGCGCTGTTTTCTCGTGGTTGAGACTTTCTTCGAGAATATCGCGCACGGAATGTTTGTAAGTTTCTTCAATAGGGGCAATTCGCTGGCTGGGATGTCCTTCTAAACCCGTGAGGATTTCTCCCGCCTGCTGAGCGTGTATCAAAGACTCGGCTGCTTGCGCCTTGAAAAAATCCACAATTGGAATCCGATTTGGCCCTGTGACCATTAAGGAGTAATGGGTGTAGCGCACGACTCCAGCTAGTTCAAACTCCATAATGGAATTTAGCAAGTCAACTGTCTTTTTTAGGTCAAGCTCTCTCATCACTTTTTAATTCGCTGGTAAATTTGCTTAGGTTACGGTTATCCCGTGGTGTATCTAAAAACTCTAACAATTAAAGGATCGCTGAGGAATTAATTAATTGAGAAAGCTTTGAAGTAATATCTCTCAGTTTTGACGAGCTGTCTCGCCTTGGTCTAATTTAATTTTTAATCGTGGCTCTTTTGTCAATACTCTTAAGTGAGATATAAGTAAGAACTAGTTAACGGTTTAATGGTGTGAAGCGATCGCGATCGCTTTTGAATATTGTGTATCAAGCAAATTTAACAAATTTCAAAAATATTCCTCAGGCACGGCATACCCTGTGCCTACTGCGGCAACTTTGTAGAGAGACAAGCAAAGAGCAAGTTCTGAGTGTTCTTCGCTTACTACCTGCCATACAATATAAAGGAAATTGCTTATTTCGCTAATTTTAATAAATTAAATCTATGCTAGCGGTCAAGGAGAAGCATTGTTGAAGCAAGCGACACTGCATCAATTAAAGGTCTTTGAAGCTGTCGCTCGGCATAATAGCTTTACACGAGCGGCAGAGGAACTATTTCTCACGCAGCCGACTGTTTCAATGCAGGTGAAGCAGCTAACAAAAGCCGTTGGTACACCTTTATTTGAGCAAGTGGGTAAGCGTCTTTTCCTTACCCAGGCAGGAGAGGAACTAGTCAAAACTTGCCGTTCGATTTTTGATGACTTAGACCAATTTGAAATGACAGTGGCGGATTTGAAGGGCGTGAAGCAAGGGCGCTTACGTCTTGCCGTCATTACAACAGCAAAGTATTTTGTGCCTCGTTTGTTAGGGCCTTTTTGCCAGCGTTACCCAGGTATTGATATCTCTCTGCAGGTGACAAACCACGAACAAATTACTGGGCGTTTGAATGAGAATTTGGACGACCTATATATCGTTAGCCAAGTCCCAGAAAATGTTGAGGTGAGCTGCCATCCTGTTCTAGAAAATCCATTGGTAGTGCTAGCTCCTATCGATCATCCCCTTACCCAAGAAAAGAATATTCCTCTCAAACGCCTTGCAGATGAGCCTTTTATTATGCGCGAACCGGGTTCTGGCACACGTCAAGCTGTGCAGGAATTGTTTGAAGAGCATGATATTCATCTAAAAGTGCGGCTCGATTTGGGAAGTAACGAAGCAATTAAGCAAGCGATCGCGGGAGGATTAGGAATATCCGTTCTCTCTCGTCATACCCTTGCTCTAGAAGGTTCACCCAGTCAACTAGCCATACTGGATGTGGAAAACTTCCCCATTCGACGACATTGGTGTGTGATATACCCCAATGGCAAACAACTGTCTGTAGTCGCCCGCACATTTTTTGAGTATCTTTTGCAAGAAGGAAAGCAACTTGCTAACAAGACGGCTGTACAAAAGCTCGTTGATTAAGCAATGCGCGATGCCGTTTTAGGGAGAGAAGTAGAAATATTTTGGCTCCCTTGCCCGTTGTGGGAAAGAGAGCCAGAGAGGAATTCTTCGGGATGTTCCGAGCCTGTAGTCCTAGGGGGAAGCTTATCGCTGTAAACTGCGGGGATCGAGGGCATCCCGCAGACCATCACCCAGCAGATTAAACGCCAACACGGTAAGAATAATTAGAAGTGCTGGCGGCCAAATTAGCCAGGGTTGTAGCACTAAAATCGAAGCGTTTGTTGCCAAAGACAGCAAATTTCCCCAGGAAGGATCAGGCTGCTGAATCCCCAGACCAATCAAGCTGAGGACAGATTCCGCCACAATAAAACTGGGAATTGCCAAAGTTGCCGAGATAATTACGTAAGTTGCGGTCTGAGGTAAAACGTGACGCACGATGATGTAGAACGGATTGGCACCCATAGCAAGGGATGCTTGGACAAATTCTCGTTCTTTAATCGATAGTACCTGTCCGCGAATTACCCGTGCTAAGCCCGACCAACTAACTAAAGACGTAATCAGGACAATCAATAAAAATCGCTGAGAACTGGTTAAACTTGGCGGCAAAACAGCAGCCAATGCCACCAGCAAGTAGATAGTGGGAATTGTCATCAGCACTTCTACTAAGCGCATCAAGGTTCCATCAATCCAACCACCAAAGTAGCCAGAAATTCCCCCAATTAACAAACCCAAAGGAAAGGAAATAGCAATCCCGACTAAACCAATACTGAGGCTAATCTGTCCGCCATGCAGCAGGCGGCTAAATTGATCGCGACCTTGCTCATCGGTACCTAACAAGTTCAGTTTGGCTTCGCCATTAGTACCAAACAGGTGCAGATTGCCTGGAATTCCCTCAAACACTTCGACTTCCTGAAAATTCTCCCCAATGGGCAGGCGCAGTTCAAAGAGCCGATAAGGTTCGCCACGGACAAATAAGCGCACAGGTGAAGGGTTTTGTCTGTCTATTTTCAGTTCGCGCTGACCCGTTTCTAAATCAGTTGGCCCTTGGGTTGTCGGATAAATGTGGGGGCCAATAAATTCTCCAGAGGTATTCCGCCAGTAGATTTGGGTGGGAGGCAGAAGCGAACCCTCTGGCTGTGAGACATAAGGGTCGTAGGGGGCAACAAAATCTGCGGCAAATACAGCAATGTAAAAGATTAATAGCAGTATTGCCCCAAAGCGTGCCAGGGGATTGTTTTTAAGTTTCTGCCACCAGTTCATAAAGTTAAAGAATCAAGAGTGAACTTGTTCTGCTAGCTGCCTATGTTCCTCTTCCGTTTTTTCATGTTCAACAACGAACACGTTGGAGTAGAGGTTGGCAATGATTTGTTTGCCTTGCTGCGTCAGAGACAAATAGCGGAGGGCATCCTGAATATAAGGGAAAACACCGTTCCAGTAAAACTTGGAATAGTTTCGCCGTAAATCTCCAGGATGGCGATATCCTAATGCTTTGTTGACGCCAGTTTCTTCAAACTCATAAAATAAGGCACTAATTTTCTTAAGGTAGCGCGGATCACTAAGTTGACCGATTAAGTCAGAGGCGCGAATTAACCCTGGATAGTTGGCAGTGTCTTTGTGGTCGTCCTGATTGGGGACTGGGAAACGGGTCAGTTCAATGTTGTGCTTGATTATTTCCGCATCAATCAGTTTGTGACCGCAGAATCGCTCATCAATAAAAAGTTTTGCCCGGTCTACGTGGTAAGGCGTCAAAGCGGCATCGGAAGCTCCAGGCGGCAAATGCACCATTTCGCCATTTTGTCCGGTAGCATACAACCTTTCTGTCTCTCTATCCTGGCGGCACACTCCTTTGACATAGCCGATATCATGACCGACTAGGGAGATGATGAAATGCAACCAGTCTTCACAGGAGACTCCGCCTTCGCGAATATGTTTGCCCCGGAGGATTTCTTGCCCCACTAGGGCGACGAGAATTGAGTGTTCGACGTTGTGATAGAGGGCGTCACTGTTGGCAATATTTTCCATCGCCATGCTTCCTGCCCAGGCAATAATGTCTTCGTAGTCCGTTTTCAGTCCCCCATAGGTACGGCAGTAGCCTTCCCGAAGCCTTTGAACGAACGAATTTATTAAAAGCTCAGTTGCGTTAAACATCCTTGGTACTCGCTCGTACTGAGTGCAATGTAATCAGGGCATTGTTGAAGTTAGAGCCATAATCTGACAGAAGGCTGTCAAGATTCATTCCCTCTATTCTTAATGCTGGGTGTAATACCATGCCATGCCTGTAGCGTTAGAACAACGTTGAGCCTTGGCAATGGGGAAAAAACAGATACAACCTCTATACCTTAATAGGATGCAACAAAATTTCAGAGACTGAGTTGTGGGCGATCGCGATCGCGTTGTGTTTGTTATCACAAGCGGTAGCTGAACGGCATAAGAAGACAGTGAGTAGCACGATTACACCCGGATTTGCTAAAAAACTCAGACCTGGTTGAGCATCTTAAAATCAAGTTTATCCTCTAGATCATCTTCCTGGCTGAAACCGGATAAGCCAGAGGGAAAACAAACCCCTATGCCTCGATTGGGTTGCTCTTGGCGTAAGCTGTCTAGGGTTTTGTAGAGCATCAGACTTCTGTAGAAGAGAAACTGTTTCCGCGATCACTACTTCACCAGTAGAGTGTTTCGTTTCTTCAAGGGATGATATTTTCGCTAGCAAGAAGCCCTATACTAAATACTAGTGCCTACGCGGGTATAGTTCAGTGGTAGAACGTCACCTTCCCAAGGTGAATGTCGTCGGTTCGAGTCCGATTACCCGCTTATATACCAAATATACAGTGACTAATTAATTGTCATTGGTGACAGATTGCTGTTTGTTGTTCCGTTTTGGGGCGATCGCGCTTCGCACACTCTTCGTGAACGCATGTTGATAAAGTTTCAGAAATGGATAAAGTCAAGCTAAGAGAGCACATGGAAGTGTCAAATGTTATACGGAATTGAGCGATCGCGAAGTGAAGTAGCTTAATGTAGCATCATTCGCCCTAAATTATTCCTTCTGCACTTCAAGAATATTGGGTACTACAAGCAAGCCCCGATTGGGCTAAGAAAGTTGCTGTCATTGTTGAACAATAACCTTTGTTGCCATGCCGTCTAAAAAAGAAAATGATGGATGTGGATGTGCGAGTATTCCATTTTCATTAATCATAGTTTTGTTAGGTGCTGGTTATTGGGGCTTTAGGCATTTAGATCATCTAGATATCAGCCAATTCTTACCTAATAATCTAGATATCAGCCAATTATTGCCTAATAATCAGCAACCAACTGCTCCTATTTTGACTCCTGCGCCGACGCAGCCCGTACCTGTTGTCAGTTCTCCCCTTCCGCAAGTTATTCCGACTGAGACACCGACAACCAATCCCCAAGTTTCACCATCACCTGTAACACCCAAGAAATCACCATCACCTCAAACTCCTTGGGAGAAAAAGCAAATAAGGGGAATTTATTTAAGTCGGTACCAAGCGACTAATAATGCTAGCGAACAAATGATTCGCGAACGAGTTCGTTATTATCGCGCTCAAGGAATAAATACAATTATTCATGGGGTGTGGGGTAATGGTTGCACGATGTATAACAGTGAGGTTATGCAGCAAACATTTGGATACAAAAGCTGTCCCAACCAATTTCAAGATCAATGGTTAGATTGGTTAATTGATGAGGCGCACAAGCAGGGAATGCAAGTTCATGCCTATTTTGAGAAGGGGATTAAAATCGATAAAAATAGCCCAATTTTTGACTTAGCAATTTCTAAACGATGGCTTGTGCCTGGGGTCGATAAAACCTACGCTGGCATCGACCATTATGTTCTGGATGTAGAGGTTCCAGAAGTTGCTAATTTATTCAAAAAAATCTCAGTAGAGTTCGTCCAAAAGTATCCAACCATCGATGCAGTTCAGTGGGACGATTACCTAGGTTATCATGCTGAATTACCCGGCAAAGTCGATCGCACAGCCCATTTAACTAAATTTGTGCGAGAAATGAGAGCTGACATCAAGAAAGCTAACCCCACCGTGAGTTTTGACCTTTGCCATCACAATCCTTATTGGGGTAAACGTTATTTTGCAGCTGATTGGAAAAATTGGAATATAGATCGAGTTTTCATTCAAACTTATAACGATGCTAATTTCAACCAAGAGCTAGATTATGCCCAAAATTATGCGGGAGTAGCAATTTCAGATACGCAGTTGTATCGTTTAAAAGAACTGGTTAATAATCCCAAAATCAAAAGTGTTTTAGTGTTTCCCTCCTCTGGAAAACCAGAAGAGGCAGCAGCTCTTGTCAAAAAACTGACTTCAACAAGTAACTAGGGCAAGAATCTAATAGATTAGCTGAAATGATTAAGCAAGGAATCATTTGACCCCTTGCTTAAGAATTGTCTTCTGGAAGTAAATTTAAGTAGGGTGACAGTACTGCCACCTCACAACATCTGGCGAATCTTTGCGTTTGGCGAATCTTTGCGTTTTATCCTGCTAAAAAACCGACTTCTACAACGGACGATAGACGCGGTAGTTGATTTCCGGGAAGATATTGTCGATTTCCTCAACCTTTTCTAACCAACCGCTGTCAATTTTGCCCTTGTTGATATCCTCATAGAGTTTATTGAAACGCATCAAATGCGATCGCGTCCTTCTCACCGCATAGGGAACCATCGTCCCAGTACGCATAATAAATGCCCAGTCAGAAGATTGTGCCAGCAGTAACTCTCGCGCTGCCTGGTTTAGCGCCTTCCACTCCAGCTCATCAACAGGTTCGCGGCGACTCAGCTCAATCATGCGCTCCGTCGCTTTGTGTAGATGGGGGTAAATCCAGGCATTGGTCTCATTGAGCCAGTACTCATGGAAGCCCTTATAACCCCAACTAGATTGAGACGGCTTGCAGACTTGCTGCGTTGGCTCCATGCGGAGATAATCCGCCAAGTGAGTCATCGCAAAGGTGTTTTGGTCATACCAAGACTTGCGGAACAAGTAATCGATAAACCAGGGACCTTCGTACCACCAATGACCAAACAACTCGGCGTCATAGGGAGAAACCACAATCGGCGGACGGTGCATAATGCCCGCTAGATGATTCACCTGCTGCTCTCGGTTGAAGGTGAAGTTCCCAGCGTGTTCTGCTGCCTTCTCCCGCGCCCAATAGGGGTCGTACAGTGCCTTGTCGGCTAATCCCAGACCACGACCTGTAATCTTGTGATACTTAATCCCTGTATTCTTCCGTTGCCCATTCGGCATAATGTAGGGCTTGATGTACTCGTAATCTGCTTCCCAGCCTAAATCCTTGTAGAACTCCCGATATTCTGCTGCTCCAGGATACCCAACTTCACTCGACCAAACCTGTTGAGACGACTCATGGTCGCGACCGAATGCGGCAACCCCACTCTCCGTATAGATAGGAGCATAGGTACCAAAGCGAGGGCGAGGACGAGCATATAAAATACCATGTCCATCAGTGAGGAAGTAGCGCAACCCCGCATCGGCTAACATCCGCTCGACGCCTTCGTAGTAAGCACATTCCGGCAGCCAAATTCCCTTAGGAGGACGTCCAAAGTTCTGCTCGTAATGCTCACAAGCGACTTGAATTTGTGCCCATACCGCCTGGGGATACATCTTCATCAGCGGGAAGTAGCCGTGAGTTGCTCCGCAGGTGATGATTTCTAGGTTGTTGCTGTCAAGAAATTTCTTAAATGCCGCGATCAAGTCCCTGCCATAACTCTCCCAGGTCTTGCGGATCGTGCTGAACTCCTTGACGTAGTAATCAGCAAGATAACGAATATGCCCGTTATGCTCGTTATGCTCAACCTCCATCTCGACTAGCTGTTCTAACTTAGCCAGATGCTTGTCGTAGCGCTCTTGCAGTAAAGGATCGCGCAGCATCGACACCAAAGGCGGTGTCATGCTCATGGTTATTTTGAAGTCAATACCATCTCGCTTTAATCCCTCAAAGGTATGCAGCAAGGGAATATAGGTTTCAGTAATGGCTTCAAATAACCATTCTTCTTCTAGGACATAATTACTCTCTGGATGTCTTACAAAGGGCAGGTGAGCGTGCAGTACAAGGGCAACGTAGCCAGTAACCATGATGATTTATGCGTCGTGGATCAATTATAGAACTGAAGCAGAAGTCAAGAAATTTATGAGTATTTTGAGATCTTATGATGAAATGGGCGGTGATAGAGTATACCTGCTCGCTGGTTATGCCTTGACCTAAACGCATAATACGCTACTGCCTTCACCTAAGCACGTTTCGTTTGATAGGTGTTACTGACACAAATAATTGACACTCTCGTCCGAATCTAGTGCCTTTAAGCCTGTAGAATACTTAAAATATGAAATAGATATTAAATTTAAGACAGAGCATCAACCTTTAGTAAGAGAGGGGCAATCTTGGCGTTGCTCAAGGCGTCACCGATTTTTCATTCTCAAGCCAAATTGCATGCAGGTTGTTACTGAAAAGCCCACCAGCTCGGAATCATCGCTACAGTTACTGCTATTTATTGATGACCGTTTAAGTTCCCGGAGCCACATTCAGCGCATCCGCGATTATCTGGGAACTTTGAGGGCAGAATATCCGTTTGAGCTTATGGAGAGCTATGTCGGGGAACAGCCCTATTTGGCGGAACACTTCAAATTAGTAGCAACTCCTGCGCTGATTAAAATTTATCCGGAGCCTCGGCAAATTTTGACTGGGAGTAACTTAGTTGCCCAGCTCAAAAACTGGTGGCCGCGCTGGCACAAGAGTGCGGAAGAATGCGATCGCGAAAAAGCCAGAAATGCTCCCTCGCTGCCACAACCTGATTTCTCAACTACCGAAGCGCCACGCCGGAATATTAGTTCTGTCAGCTATTCGGCAGAATCAATCCGACTAGCTGACGAAATCTTTCGCCTAAAAAAAGAAAAAGAAAAACTTTTAGAACAGTTGCGTTTTAAAGACCAGGTGATTGGCATGTTGGCGCACGACCTCCGCAATCCCCTAACAGCGGCGTCAATTGCCTTAGATACTCTGGAATTAGAGCAGCAGCCGCAGGATAGTCGTAGGATGTCACTGTCTCCGGCTCTCAAAGCGCAGCTATTCAAGCAGGCTCGTAACCAATTTCGCACGATCGAGCGGATGATTACGGATATTCTCAAAAGTGCCAAGGGAGCAAGCGCTGACCTTAATATCCAGCCACAGAAATTGCAGATCAGCGAATTATGCCAGAGCGTTTTCGCACAGATGAACAATCAATTTCATAGGAAGTTGCAGCAGCTAGATACGGATATTCCTCATGATTTACCAGAGGTCTATGCTGATAGAGAGTGGGTGCGCCAGGTAATAGTGAATCTACTAGATAACGCGATTAAATACACACCGGAGGGTGGCAAAATTCACATCGCGATTCTCCACCGGACAAGTCAAAAAATTCAAGTTAGTGTTTCTGATAGTGGCCCTGGCATTCCTGAAGAACTATGCGATCGCATTTTTGAAGACCACTTCCGCCTGAAGCGCGACGAAAAAACAGAGGGCTACGGCTTAGGTTTATCCCTCTGTCAACGGGTAGTCCGCGCCCACTACGGTCAAATTTGGGTAGATAGTAATTCTAAAACAGGAAGCTGTTTTCACTTCACCTTGCCTGTTTATCGCGCCTAACTCAAAAAACAGCAGTAGCTCTCTTGACTTTTAATTATTACCCTGGCGCAGGGCAGCGATAATCTGCACATTCGCTTTTGGGAAGGGATACTGATCAATTTCGTCTAAACTAACCCAACGGATTTCGTCGCATTCAATCGGTTGAGGAACACCACTGAGGTGGCGGCTGTGATGCACTGTTAGGGTGACGCGAAAATGACTATACACATGATCGATAGTAATCAAGTGTTTGCCTACCTCAATCTCGATTCCCAGTTCCTCTTGGATTTCTCGCTTGATACATTCCTCCATGGTTTCACCTGGCTCCACTTTGCCGCCAGGAAACTCCCATAAGCCGCCGAGTAATCCTTCAGCACGTCGGCGATCGATTAAAATTTGTCCTTGCTCATTCCAGATCACAGCAACGCCAATAATTTTGTGAGGAAGAGGGGCGGCAGTTTCACGCATGGGTAGTTGGGATTGAACTCCCTCATTGTAAGCCTGACAGTGTATTGTCCAAGGACAACGACTGCAATCAGGATTTTTTGGAGTGCAAACAGTTGCCCCCAAATCCATTAAGGCTTGATTGAAATCTCTGGGCTGTTCGCGGTCGAGGAGTGCCTCCGATAGTTGCCAGAGTTGTTTGCTTGCCTTAACCGGGGGTACAGGAGAAGCGATAAGGCGCGTCAAAACTCGCTTAACATTACCATCAAGAATTGCCACAGGTTGGTTGAAAGCGGCGCTGAGGATACCTCCGGCTGTGGTGCGACCCACTCCTGGTAAGGCTAAAACTTCTGATAGCTGGCTAGGGAAAATTCCTCCATGCTGCTGCACGATTTGTTGAGCTGATGCGTGCAAATTCCGCGCCCGTGCATAGTATCCCAGACCTTCCCATGCTTTCAACACTTGCTGTAAGTCAGCGGTGGCGAGGTGTGTGAGGGTAGGAAATTGGTCAAGCCAGCGCTGATAGTAGGGAATGACCGTTTTCACTTGGGTTTGCTGGAGCATAATCTCCGAAACCCAAATTTGATAAGGATTGCGATCGCGTCTCCAAGGAAGATCGCGTGCGACCTGTACGTACCACTGTAAGAGCGATCGCCTCATTTCCTCAATAGTTGGAACCGAGAAACTCATCGACTAGTCCGTCGGGATGCGGTGCGATCACCAAGGTCTACTTTCTTATTCAGCGTCTGGAAAAGAGCTTTCAGCGGCTTGCAAGGATTTTTCAAATACCATGCGTTGTTCGGCATTGCGGAGAAAGTAGCCATTTACCATTGCAGAGGCTAGAAGCCGCCCCAGATCCTCGCGGCTGGTGCTGATAGTAACGTCGAAGTTTTCTGAAGGTAAGTTGCCTAGCAATCCAATAACATTGCGCTCTATGACTTGAAACACTTCTGAAGAACCTGGCTTGGAGAGCTGGGCGATCGTTTCTGGGCTCATGGATTGTAGGTACTGCCACAGCAAGTTGCGATCAGCATCACCTTCAAAAAGCTCATGGACGTTTTTAGATCTGTTATTCATATTTACCTCAAGTACGTTAGCGAATCTCGACGCGGGCACTTGCCTTTCTTTTAGCGCGGAGTAGTTACTGACGTTATCTATTTCTACTGTGAGTCTATGCAAATTAATGTAACAAGTATTCTCTCTAGAGTCAGTCAGTGGAACCGAACCCCGATTATCCGGTTCTCGCACCCAGGGTTTGTTAACAAGCTGGTGTCACTTATCTGCTGCTTGTTGCCTACTCTAGCTGAGTTTAATAGTCAGCAAATTTACTAGATACTACGCATGTAGTATTATTGTTGTATATTTTAGCGTTTGTTTAGATCAGAGGCGATCGCTAAATCTAGTAACCAGCTTGTCGCGTTGCTTGTACGGTAGTACGCTCAATCGCCCCAGCGAGAATTTTAGCGGTAGGAGTTACTCTCGATGGTTGAAAAATATATTCCTGGATATTCTTCAAATGCTACAAGCTTTATGGCAAAGCGTAATGTTGATAGCCATGCAGCCTTTTTTAAACCTTATTTGCAACCAGGAATGAAGTTGCTGGACTGTGGTTGTGGTTCTGGCACAATTACTCTCGGTTTCGCAAAAATTATTGCTCCCAGTACAGCCATCGGCACGGATATAGAATCCTCTCAAGTCGGCTTGGCATGGGAAAATGCCCAAAGCCAAGGCATTAGTAACGTTGAGTTTCGAGAAGGGAGCGTTTACGAGCTACCCTTTAGCGATCGCGCATTTGATGCTGCCTTTTCTCATGCCGTCTTCGAGCATCTGCAATCTCCCCTCAAAGCCTTACAGGAATTGTTTAGAGTGCTAAAACCTGGGGGAGTTTTGGGACTCCGCAGTCCAGATTGGGGCGGCTTTCTGATTGCACCGTCCAACCCAGAATTAGATCGAGCCATTACCTATTACAAACTTCTTCAGGAAAAAAACGGCGGCAATCCTTATGTCGGCAGACACCTACGCGCCTTACTGCGAGAAGCAGGATTTACAGATATTAAAGCTTCAGGCTCCTACGAATGCTATGAAGATCTGAGTACAATTGCTGAATATCTAGCACTGCGGATCGAGTCCTCTGATACAGTCGATCTTGCCGTGCAAAAAGGTTGGACAGATGCCGAGTCGCTAGGAGTGATGAGTCAAGCCTTAAGAAAGTGGAGCCAGCATCCAGACGGACTCTTTGCTCAAGCTTGGTGCGAGGTGGTAGGGCGCAAAGGTTAGCACCTCGGAATTTTCGCGCCCCAGGGCTAGCTCTTTGAGTAGCTCTGCTTCAATTTAGAGAACGCCAAGTCAAGCATTGAGTCGCCAAAGTTAACAATTGCTGCTGGAATTTTCGCGTCCTGTGGAGGAACATAAGGGGCAGCGTAGTACCTTTTAAGGAGATAAAAGAATGGTGAAAACCGCCTCAACGATGTTGCCTTTGGGCACCCAAGCCCCAGATTTTCAGCTACCGGATATTGTCTCTGGCAAAACAATTTCTCTTTTGGACTTTCAAGGCAAACAAGCATTACTCGTGATGTTTATTTGCCGTCATTGCCCGTTTGTCAAGCATGTGCAGGCAGAACTTGCACAAATCGGTAAAGATTACACTGATAAAAATGTGGCGCTTGTGGCAATTAGTGCCAATGACGCCGAGAAGCACCCTGACGATGCACCGGAACAGCTTAAAGCAATGGCAACTGAGCTAGACTTTACCTTTCCGTTTTGCTACGACGAAAGTCAAGAGGTTGCCAAAACTTACACCGCCGCTTGCACTCCAGATTTCTTCCTCTTCGACGCTGAACAAAAGCTAGTTTACCGAGGTCAACTGGATGACAGCCGCCCCGGAAATGACCGCCCTGTAACAGGTAAAGATTTGCGATCGGCATTAGATTCACTGCTGGAATCTCAATCCGTGAACCCCGAACAAAAACCTAGTATTGGCTGCAACATCAAGTGGAAGCCAGGGAATGAACCTGCTTATTTTGGGGTTTAAGCTAATGGGGGGGGAAGGGTGAAGTGTGAAGGCTTCGACGTGAGACTTCGGCGTGAGCGCGGTTCCTGAGCACTTCGACAAGCTCAGTGTTCCACTTGCCGAAGGGCAGTCGAACGCTCAGCCGAACGTATGAAGTATGAAGTTTGAGAGATTTACTACCAGTTTTTCTCTCCCTCATCCCCTCATCCCCTAACTTGGACTTGGGGCTTAGCCGTTTCTTCTCCATCTTGATCGTCAATTCTCTTTAACTGAGCGCTTTTAATGCCTAAGAGCTTCGGGCTGCCGCTTGTTTTGTTCAGCTTGATAGTGATGGTGGTGTGTGGGTGTACGAACCAACCAAGCCCAGAGCAATTGGAGGCTTGGCGGAAAGATGCGATCGCCCACAATTTTGCTATGAATACTCTCCGAGAGCCGGATATAGAGCGACGCAACTGGCAATTGGAGATTCAGGGACAAACCACTCGCCAAACGCCAACCTACTTAAGCTTGCTGGAACTGAATGCACTGGCAACAACCATCACCCGCACTCGCGATCCGTACAATACCAATAACCCTAAACAAGTGTTCAACTTCCGTGGGGTTCCTGTTTCTGAATTGCTTGACTTGTTTGGTGTTGCCCCTAATGTCACCGAGGTTACCTTTGTTTCCCACGACGCTTACCGCGTCACTGTCAAGATTGCCGATTTGCGTCGCTACCCGCTCATGATCGCCATGGAACGCGATCGCGAAAAAATCTCTCGCATTGAAGGCGGGCCCCTTTATCTGATCTTTCCCTATACAGAATTCCCGGAAATTGAAGCAAAGTATAGCGATCGCTATTGGGCCTTTTATGTCACAAACATGATCGTGGGAACTGAACCATTGCAGCTGAAAGTTAGCGATTGCCGTCGCTCTTGCCCAAAAGGCGATCGCCACGCTAGCCGGAACAATACCAAAGTCCTGACGGCGGACACTCTAGCGAAACTGCCCCAAGTCACCATTAATCAAGCCGTTGGCTACCGAATTGGTTGGCCCATCGGTAAGGTAAAACTCCATGGCGTGCGCGTCAGTGATGCTCTGGCGGCGGCGGGAGTAATGCTTCCGGCAAAGGGTGCTGCAATTGTTCGTGGAAAAGCACCAATTTACCGCGACTCTAATTACCCAATTCGCTTAGACGCTGCCGAAATCAAAAACTGTAGTCTGATGCTGGCGACTCATTGGGGAGACGACCGAAAACCAATCCCCGCTAATATGGGCGGCCCTCTAACTCTTGCTCTTCCTAATTCTTGTAAAGCTACATCGGATGACCGACGCTGGCTAAGCTTCGTTGAGGAACTGGAAGTTGGTTACTAGCCTTTTCTGTTTCCCAAAGTAATTGAGGGAACCATCAAGCGCGATCGCCTGCAAGCGGCTCAAGTAGAGTTAGCACAGTCGCTATACTCGCGTAGTATCCGTATCGGCAAGAACCTAAACACAGATGACACTCATTGTGCTTCATGGCCCGCTTGAAGTCGGAGATCACCTCACAATCGGGGATGATGCCGTGCTATTTCGCTCTCAGCTTGGTGATAACGTCACCATTGGGACTGGAGCGATAGTCGTTGGCGTGACACTGCGCGATGGAGTGCAAGTGCCCAAAGGAGCAGCGATCGCCACTCAGGAGCAGGCAAATGCCTTGTCAACTTAAACGGGAGCAAGTTCTGGTAACGCCCCTTGCATTTTCTCTAAAGCACTAATGAGTTGTTCGAGTTGCTGTTCTGCTTTGAGAACACCTAAGCCTCGGACGGTAACTTTACTAGGACTGTAGACAAAGCGGGTTTTGAGATGTTGGGGTAATTTCTCTTGCAGCAAGTTCCAGGCAGGTTCCTCCATGGGGGTTTCCATAATAATGTGCTGTTTGCCTTCGGGTTTGATGCGAGAAAAGCCGAGTTTTTTCGCCAGTTGTTTGAGTTCCACGACGCGCAGCAGTTGCTGGGCAGCCGGAGGCACAGCACCGTAGCGATCGCTCCAATCCGCCGCTAGCTGCACTAGCTCTTCTTTGGAGTTGGCAGAAGCCACTCCCCGGTAAGCACTCATCTTCTGGTCTAAATCTGGGATGTAGTCAGCGGGAATGAAGGCGGTGAGGTTGAGGTCAATTTGCGTATCATCAACGCGGGGGATTTCTTGCCCTTGAATCTCCCGAATCGCCTCTTGCAGCATTTCCATATAGAGATCAAAGCCAATTGCCTCCATTTGCCCAGATTGTTCAGCCCCCAGAAGATTACCAACGCCCCGGATTTCCATATCGCGGGTTGCCAGTTGGTAGCCGGAACCGAGTTGTGTAAATTCCTGAATCGCTCGCAGGCGCTTCCGGGCAGCTTCGGACAGCACAGAAGCTCGCGGGTACAGCAACCAGGCATGGGCTTGGATGCCTGCACGACCGACTCGTCCCCGCAACTGATAAAGCTGAGAAAGACCCAATTTTTGAGAATCTTCAATCACAATCGTGTTAACTCTAGGGATATCTAACCCGGACTCAATAATGGTCGTGCAAACAAGGACATCCGCTTCCCCAGAACTGAAGGTAAGCATGATCGATTCCAGTTCAGCGGCATCCATTTGACCGTGAGCGATCGCCAATCTTGCCCCTGGTACCATTTCTCGGAGTTGAGTCGCGATCTCTTCAATCCCCGCGATCCGGGGTACGACATAAAACACCTGTCCTCCTCGGTCGAGTTCTGTACGAATTGCACTGCGAATCGCTTCCGGCTCGTAGGGAGCCAGGTGAGTTTTAATCGGACGGCGAGAGGGAGGTGGGGTGGTAATCAAGCTCATTTCTCGCACTCCCGATAAGGACATATAGAGGGTGCGGGGAATGGGGGTGGCAGTGAGAGTCAGAACATCTACCTGAGTTTTGAGCGCCTTAATTTTCTCTTTCTGGTTAACCCCAAATCGCTGTTCTTCGTCCACTACTAGCAACCCTAACTCCCGGAATTCCACGCCTTTCCCCAACAATTGATGCGTCCCGACTACCACATCTAGTTCTCCTGTCATCAAGCGGCTTTGAATATTTCGCCGTTCTTCAGCGCTGCGGAAGCGGTTTAGTAAGCCGACGTTGATGGGGTAGGGGGCAAAGCGTTCTTTTAGGGTGTGGTAGTGCTGCTGGGTAAGGATGGTAGTGGGAGCTAGGACAGCAACTTGCTTTCCGGCGGTAATGACTTTGAAGATGGCGCGAATTGCCACTTCGGTTTTGCCGAAACCAACATCTCCACAAATCAAACGATCCATGGGGCGATCGCTTTCCAGATCTCGCTTCACATCCTGCACCGCTTTCAATTGATCGGGAGTGGGTTGGTAAGGAAACGAATCTTCCAACTCCTCCTGCCAGGTAGAATCCTCAGGATAGGCATAACCGGGACGTTGGGCGCGTTGAGCATAGAGCTGTAGCAAATCTACTGCCAGTTTCTTAATGCTCTTGCGAACGCGACTTTTCGTTTTCTCCCAGGCTTTGCTCGACATTTTGTTGAGTTCTGGCGGGCGATCGCCAGTATGCCGAAACCGCGACAAAGCCCCCAACTGATCGGCCGCCACTCGCAGCAACCCATCGGCATACTGCACCACCAGATACTCGCGGGTTTCGTTATTGATGGTGAGGCTTTCCAGCTTGAGAAATTTGCCGACGCCGTGGTTTTTATGCACCACATAATCCCCCAGACGCAGCTTGTTGGGGTCAACTTGCTTCGAGGCGGCGCGGCGACGCTTGCGGACATAACCCGGCGTTGCTAGGGTGTGCTGCCCAAAGAATTCGCGGTCTGTCACCACCACAATGCGGAAGGTGGGCAGGATGAAGCCTTCCAGTTCTGCCAAGCCGGAATACTTCACCGCAACAGGGACGTGTTGAACTTGTAACTTATCGATGGCTGGATAGTCGCGGGGGTTGGGGACAAACTGAGCCGGACAGTCATGTTCTTGCAATAGGGCAACGGAACGGCTCGGCTGGGCAGAAACTAGCCAAATCGCAAAATTACGCAGTCCGTCGCCACTATGTTCTCCCCGCAACACCTCGGCTAACTTGGCAAACTGATGCGGGGTAGTGGGAATCGGACGTGCGGCTAAGTTCAGCCCTGAGTCTCGATTTGGCAACTCTTCTACGAGTTCTGAAAGATGCAAAATTGCCGGTTGTCTCATATCTAGCAGGCAATCGTCAAAACGGCGGTGCAGACGGGGCAAGGGTGGGGTAATTGCCGCTAATTGTTCGTCTGCATATTCACAAGCGCGATCGCTGTGGGCACAGCATTGTTCTGGCTCATCAATGGCAACCAGCGTATCGATGCTCAGATAGTCAAGTAAGGAGGCGGGCTTTTCAAACGCTATGCCTAAAAAGCGACGCATTCCTTCTGGAGGAGTACCTGCGTCCAAAGCCTCTTGTTCTTCTGGAGAAAGATAAGCTTTGACTTGTTCCCCTCCAGCCTGATTTAGAGCATCGAGCACAATGGTGCCAAAATCCGTTGGCGTCAGCACTAGGCGCTCAATCTTATCCAAAGAACGTTGAGTCACGGGGTCAAATTCCCGTAACTGCTCTAAGTCATCCCCAAACCACTCCAGCCGCACGGGCAACTCTGCGGCTACTGGGAAGATATCCACAATGTCACCGCGCCGACTCCATTGACCTTCCGTTTCCACCAATGGCACGCGGTCATAACCCAAACGGGCAAATTTTTCATCCACGCTTTTCGAGTCCCAAGTCATGCCCCGTGTCAAAGTGAGACAGTAGGGCGCGAAATCAGCAACGGGAGGCAAGTGTTTTTGTAGTGCCGCTTGCGTCGCTACAATTGCGGTTCGCCTGTTGTTTTTGGCAACGGATGACTGAGCACTAACTAAATCAGCCAAGACCTGCATTTGTCCCCAAGTGATTTCTGATTCGGGGTCAAACTGCTCATACAACGATGCTTCTGAGGTGGGGTAAAAATGCACCGTTCCCCAGTTCATTGCTTCTAGTTGGGCTGTCCAGCGGCTGGCTTCTTCCAAGGTGGCACACACGACAAATAGGTTCTGTGCCTGGGCTTTGGCGAGTGCTGAGGCAACCAATCCTTTGGGTAACCGAGGAATGCCCGTGAGCCGCAACACTTGCTGCTGATGGAGCTTGGAGAGCAGTTCTTTGGTCAGTGGCGATCGCTCTAGGGTGCGGATGATCGAAGAGAATGCCATGTGTTCGCAGAAGATGTAACGCAGTGAGTAAACGAACGATAGACCTTAATGGGCTTTTACCCACAAGGTGCAGGAGATGAAAATATCGAGTCTAATCACCAACGACCAACTGCGGACGCCGGATGATTTTTAAACTTCGAGAATGTCTACCTGTTTCAACCATTGTAGAAGTCTTAACCAACTCTCAAAGTCTGACTCTATCAAGGGGTGATACTTGTCTTCCTTTAATACTGGATACTAGAACATTAGGCAGACTTATCGCCTCTACTCATAACTCGCTCATGTTCTCCGTCACCGTCGAAATTCTTTTCGTTCTCCTGCTCATCCTTGCTAATGGCATTTTTGCCATGTCTGAGCTGGCGATTGTCTCCGCCCGCAAAGCTCGCCTGCAACAGTTGGCAAATCAAGGCAGTGCCAAAGCTCTCCAAGCTCTAGAGTTAGCAAATTCCCCTAATCAATTTTTTTCTACAGTTCAAATTGGAATTACGCTCATCGGCACGTTAGCTGGTGCTTATGGGGGTGCCACCATTGCTGAGAAGCTAGCCATTAAGTTGAGACAGATTCCGTTTCTCGCCGCTAATGCCTCAACGATCGCGCTAGTTTTCGTTGTTGTCAGCATCGCTTATCTTTCTCTCGTCATTGGCGAACTCGTACCCAAGCGTCTGGCATTAAGTAACCCAGAACGAATTGCCGTAACGGTGGCGGCACCCATGCGTGTTTTTGCCACACTCGCTGCACCCATTGTAAATTTGTTGAGCTACTCCACAGATATGGTGCTGCGCTTTTTGAACGTTCAACCTTCTGCCGAGCCAGAAGTCACTGAGGAAGAAATCAAGATCCTCATTGAGCAAGGTACTGAGGCAGGAACGTTGCAAGAAGCAGAACAAGAAATGCTTAATCGAGTGTTTCGTTTAGGCGATCGCCGAGTTAGTGCTTTGATGACGCCACGTCCGGAGATTGTTTGGTTAAACCTAGACAATTCCTTTGAAAGCAATCGCCAAATTATCCTGAATACTACCCACACGCGATTTCCGATCTGCCAGGGAGAACTGGATAACGTCTTGGGGATCATCAAAGTCAATGACTTACTCGCTCGCTGTCTAGTTAATGAACCCCTCGATCTGACAGCAGAATTGCGACGCCCGTTGTACGTACCAGAAAGCACACCCGCTTTGAAAATTTTGGAGTTGTTCAAGCAATCCAGCACCCACATCGCGCTTGTGGTTGATGAGTATGCGGTGATTCAGGGTTTAGTTACCCTAAACGACATTCTTGAAGAAATTGTTGGCGATATTCCCTCCATTGAGCAAATTGACGAACCGCAAGTCGTCAAACGGGAGGATGGTTCTTGGCTAGTCGATGGCATGGTACCTGTGGAAGAGTTTTTTGAACTGTTTGACGTCACAGAGTTATCTAAAGAGCAACGCAACAACTATCACACGGTTGGAGGCTTCGTTGTCACTCAACTTGGACGTATCCCTACAGCCGCTGATTACTTTGATTGGCGGGGAATGCGAATCGAAGTCATGGACATGGATGGCAATCGGGTTGATAAGGTGCTAGTCGTGTTCAACACCGATGACCAATAGTGGGTAAAAAATCACCAATAAAACTCCATCCCTATTGATATCCATAAAGGAAATGCCCAGGAACACCTCAAGCAAGGTTCTATGACTTGTGTAGCAAGTCCAGTCTACCGAGTTGAATCCGTTGGATGGTTTCTCTGTTGCTGTAAGCGAGGGGTTTCCCCATCAATCAGCAAGACCAATTTTGTCATGAGCGATCGCTATTTCCCTGAATCTTATCCGTTGGCACTTTGCTGTTCACGTTCTGATTCGACAATATCGTCTTGCTGAGTCGTTCTTACAGGCTTCAAGAACAGCCAACTGACAAAAAAGAAAGAGGCTGTAGACAGTTGGATCAGATCCCATGCGGATAAGTAGCCGTCAGAGAAGGAAGCAATGCTTCTATCTGTGATGCCAAAAAGCCAAGATGAGATGCCAAAAAGCCAAATGGCATTTCTGAGCTTACCTAGGAAAACAGACTGTTCTAAGGGTTGCTGCTTGGTGGTTGATTTTGCTGTGTTTTCTAACATCACTCTTAAGGAAGGGTAATTTACAGGCTTAAGGGGGTTGATTGATGCCTTCCCTCCTTTGTTTTCCTAAATTAAGAAATGTTTCACTTTCTTGCCATAAGTCCAAAGAGGTACACCCCCCTCTCAAAGTCTAACTGATCAACCTGCAAGTCTTTCTAGACAGGGATTTATACCTAATCATAAAAATTCCAAATCAAACCTAAAGAATTTCTGATGAATTTAGATCTTTTTAGACAAATAAGCTAATGATGCAGGCGATCGCCCAAAGCCCGTCAGTGGCTGGGTATGAATAAACGCCAGATCCCATCGCGCCTCAACACACCCAGCCTCAGCTAGTGCATAAATCCTGCGAAATTTAAACTAATTTAGCTAAGTCACGCTGTAGGGCAGCTTTAGCGTATAGACTACTTCGTGAGTGTGTAGCGTTCCGTCAGGACGTAACCCACCCAATCACTTGAGTCAGGCTAATCAAAGGTTTCTACAGAACACCAGAGAGGCACTTTCCTTTTAGGAGGCGATTTGAAGAGCGATCGCACATTATCCATCCAGAAAATTACTTTCTTAATGTGGCGAGCTACTACTTCGAGTCTGACCGTTGGAATTTCAATTAACTATGTCCTTTTTGGGAGAAAAATTCCTGACTAATTCCAATTCTTTCTGTCTATTGATAAAACAGTCTGAGGAAAGAAAAATTATGTATGGCGACCGGGCAAAAGAGGCATCTGAAACGGAAAAAACTAGGAAATTCGCCTAGATCTATACTTTGATGTATCTTGAAAAATCAATTCTTGATATGATAGCGCGTGTCATTGACACGGTGGGCATGTTTGGTGTGGTGTGTAAGGAGAGAAGATGCCGAATACTGTTGATTTTAGTGGTAAGCCATTCCATTTCATCGGTATTGGTGGGATTGGAATGTCAGCCATTGCCTACGTTCTAGCAAAGCGCCAGCTCCCTGTATCTGGCTCGGACATTCGTTCATCGCATATTACTCAACGCTTAGAAGCCGTCGGCGCGCGTCTGTTTGGCAGCCAAGATGCTACTAACATTGAATTTTTTCAATCAGTCACCGACAAATCCAGTGAGGTACCGACTGCGGTAGGTAGTAGGGTAACAACTGAAGTCGCGACAGGAAAGCCAAAGTCTTACATTCCCTTGGCAGTTGAGAAAGTGGCAGCAAGCCTACCTCAAGTAATTTGTTCAACAGCCATCAACAGCCTTAATTTGGAGTATCAAGCAGCAATTGAAAAAGGCTGTCCAATTTTTCATCGCTCAGATGTACTGGCTGCCTTGATTCAAGATTACCAAAGCATTGCTGTTGCTGGGACTCACGGCAAAACAACCACCAGTAGTTTGATCGGGTACATGCTACTGGCAGCAGGGCTAGACCCGACAATTGTAGTGGGTGGTGAAGTCAAGGCTTGGGAAGGAAATGCCCGTCTGGGTCATGGCCCCTATCTAGTGGCTGAAGCGGATGAATCGGATGGCTCTTTAGCCAAACTCTCTGGCAAGATTGGCGTAATTACCAATATAGAGCTGGATCATCCTGACCACTACAAGTCGTTGGATGCGGTTATTAAAACCTTCCAGACCTTTGCAAATCGCTGTCAAACTCTAGTGGGTTGTATTGATTGCGATGTAGTCAGAGAAAAAACCAAGCCGACTATTAGTTACAGCCTGCGGCGGGATCTGGGAGCTAACTACAGTGTCGATCTGATCCGCTATGACTCCAGTGGGACGACGGCGAGAGTCTGGGAAAATGACGAAATTTTGGGTGAACTACAGGTTAAATTACTGGGTTCGCACAACCTCAGCAATGCGCTTGCAGCCGTTGCAGTGGGGCGTCAGTTGGGCTTAGAGTTTGAAACCATTTCTTCAGCGATCGCCAGCTTTGAAGGAGCCAAACGCCGCTTTGAGTATCGGGGTGAAATCAACGGTATTTCCTTTATCGATGACTACGCCCACCACCCTAGCGAAATCCGTGTCACCCTCGCGGCTGCTCGTTTGCGAGTCAAGGAAGGCGGAAGAGTTGTAGCGATTTTCCAACCTCACCGTTACAGCCGCACCCTCACCTTTTTAGAAGAATTTGCTCAATCCTTTGATAGTGCCGACTTGGTGGTTGTTAGTGATATTTATAGTGCAGGGGAACCTGATTTAGGGGAAGTTAACGCGCAACAGCTTGTTAAAGCGATCCTCGCTCACCAGCCCAATGTGTACTACGAACCCTCTTTAAACGCTATTTATCAGCGTTTGACAAAACTTCTTCAACCGAATGATTTTGTGCTCTTCCTGGGAGCAGGCAATCTTAATCAAATCATTCCAGAAGTGATCGGCTTCTACCAAGAAGCTCACAAAGCCACTTAACAGGCTGACACAGGTAAGGTGGATTCACTCTTGCTTCTCAAGCAGCTCTTTAGCTCTCCAGTTCAATCGCGTAGACTCATCGGCATCAAGCACGCCTAGCTATATGACCCTGTCTCATGAATCAAAAAGCGTAAAATGCGCTACCTCTAGCTTCACCAAGCGGAAAAATTCCCTCTTCTCGCCGCCAGAACTGTACCTACCCGGAACTCAATGTGCGTTGCGATCGCAAGTTTCCCTAGCCAGCTTGACCTCTTTTCGAGTAGGAGGCCCGGCAGAATGGTACGTTGCTCCCCGATGCATTGAAGATTTACAAGCCAGTTACCAGTGGGCGAGATCCGAGGGTTTATCCCTAACCCTATTAGGTGCTGGTTCTAACCTGTTAGTGAGCGATTGTGGACTTCCCGGTTTAGTCCTTGGGACTCGCCACCTGCGGCATACCAAATTTGATCCCGAAACGGGGCGCGTTACCGTGGGCACAGGCGAACCCATTGCCCGCTTAGCTTGGCAAGCTGCCGAACGCGGTTGGCAAGGTATGGAGTGGGCAGTCGGTATTCCAGGAACGATTGGCGGTGCCGTCGTCATGAATGCTGGTGCTCACCAGAGCTGCACTGCCAATATCTTGGTAGAGGTGCAAGTTCTCTGTGCGGATGGCACAACTCAAACACTGACTCCCCAAGACTTAGGCTTTAGCTACCGTTCCTCACTTTTACAAGGAGATAGTCGTCTGGTAACTCAGGCGACTTTTCAGTTGCAGCCTGGTGCCGATCCCGTCCAAGTTTTGGCAACAACTACCAATCATTTAGAACAACGCAAGCGCTCTCAGCCCTATCACTTGCCAAGCTGCGGTAGCGTTTTCCGGAACCCCACCCCTCACCCAGCGGCTTGGTTAATTGAACAAATTGGGCTAAAAGGCTACACAATTGGCGGGGCTCAAGTTGCCGAGCGTCATGCCAACTTTATTCTTAATTGTGGTGGTGCAAAAGCGAGTGATATTTTCCAGATCATTCGCCATGTACAGCAACAAGTAGAACAACACTGGTCGCTTTCTCTAGAGACAGAAGTGAAAATCTTAGGCGATTTTCAACTGGCTTAGAGGTAGTCACTCGGTTCATCAGACTAAAGTTGCCACGCTCCCAGGCTCTAACGCTTTGTTCAGTCAGTGTGCCGCTCACCCAAGCAGCGATCGCTACTTTAATGCTGTCTGTCTATTGAATATCCCAGATCCGATTGCTGCTTAGGGTGTCATATAAACTAGACTGAAAACTAACGCGACATCAGTGACCAATTCACACAGAGTTAGATAGTTATGGCAAAAGGACAAGGATTCGGCTTCGGTTTAGGCAAGATGAAAGAACTAACCGAGGCATTCAAAAAAGCCCAGCAAGTACAGCAAGGTGCCAAAGAACTTCAGGAACAACTGGAGCAGATGGAGATAGAAGGCACCAGCGATGATGGACTAGTTAAGGTTGTCATGAGTGGTAACCAAGAACCCCTGCGGGTAGAAATTTCGCCGGATGCTCTAGGGCAAGGAGCAGAAGCACTTGCGGCTAGTGTCACCACGGCAATGAAATCTGCCTATGACACATCCACCGCCACCATGCGGGAACGTATGGAAGAGCTAACCAGTGGGCTAAATCTACCGGGAATGTAAGTAATATCGTTTCTAGTAATTGTCTCCCCCAACGTTATGCTCTGGGGGAGATAATTTGATGGAATTTTTGAGATTTGCCTTTCAATGTCACTCCGGCTTAGGAAAAGAAACTTGCAGTTTTGGTACTGCCGCGATCGCCTGATAAAAGCGCTCCGCTAGTACAGAATGTCCTGCTTCCGTCAAATGCACCGCATCATAAAAGGCACGCTCAGGAAAGTCTTCGTACAAATCGTAAAAGTTTAGGGTTTTGACATTGTTGGGATACGTCTTTTGAAGCTGTTGTCTAGAAGTTTCTAAGGCAGCATACCCCCGTTGTACTCGTTCCCTGTAGTCCGAACCGAGTTCCGAGAGCATTTCCTGTTCTCTAGGATCAATCTGGCTAGTGCCGCGTCCGGTAATTTCAGGCTGCACTGCCACGATTAAAGGAATATTTGCCCCCGTCGTTAAGCGGATGATTTGCTTGATGTGCTGACGGTAGCGGGCTGCTCGACGATTTAATTCTTCCTCATCAGCGGCTAAACGTTTTGCCAAGGGTATTGTCTCTTCCGTTGCCACTAAACTCAGCCGACTTACAGAAGGTTGAGGACGCAATATCCAGTATTGCGTGGCTTTGACTAAATAAGTATCTGCGATCGCCTCATCCAACTGCTGCTTCAGATACGTCCAAAAATGCCCTGGCGCGTTATTGAGGAAAGCTTCGCTTTTGGGAATATCTGTTGCCACATTCTGACTCGGCAACATCAAGTCAGTGTAGCCATCCAAAACCAGAATCATATCTGGGCTGTAGGGCAAAACTTGCAGCGCCAACTGTGCTATCTCATTGCCAGAGGCGTAGCCAGGTACAGCAGCATTAATCACCCGGTACTGACCTTCTTGAATCCGTGGCGGCAAGGTAAGCGCTTTGTCCAATTCCGATTTAAAGTAGGGCGATGTTAACGGGCGATACTTCTCTGGAGAACGCTTTTGTTGTGCTACCCGTTCGTTGAGACGCTTTTCTAGCTTACTCGCGAAAGTGGCTTGATTACTGGCATTCCACTGACCAAAAGCTGTAGAGCCACCTAACAGAAAAATCCGAATCTCATTTTCAGGTTTTGCCAACGGTACGGGCTGGTCATCACGGAAACCTTGCTCATTAATGCTCCAGAAATTACTTTCTTGCTTGCCCATTAAGCTGTAGCCGCCAGCTAGACTCCGTTGAGCAGCTAGGCTTCCTTGATCTGGTAAACCCTGATAGGGCTGCTGGCTAGGGCTAAGAAACTTCAAGTTGTAAGCCGTAATAATAGCGCTCTCCCCTTCATAGGCGGCTAGTTCTGCATTTTTTCCAGCCACACCAACTAAAAGCCTTACCAGTAGTTCCAGAAGAATCAAAATCAGGGGGATAGACAGAAGAATGATGAGAGGCTTCTGGCGCGATGTCTGTGACGAACTTCGCCAACGCCGATTTTTGCTGTAAGAGTTTCGGCGGGATGTAAACATCAGTAATTTCCTCAAATCATCTACAAATTAAAAGCCGCCTCTCTGGGGGAGAAAAACGACATTGCTCCAGCTTACTAGGGCTGGGGATCAGCAGCTAGAGAGTAACTAGAGAGCAAGAAATAATACCATGTGCGATCGCGATATCCGTTATTACTGCCATACCAATGTGGGGCAGCTTCGTTGCTAAACTTAACATTAATGCCGGACACCGATCCGGGAAAAGGATCTAGTTTTCCCACCCCCTTGCTAATTGTCGTCTCAATCAATATTGACTGATGCCTTACAAGTTACTTTTTGTCTGCCTAGGAAATATCTGCCGATCGCCCTCGGCAGAAAATATCATGAACCACCTGATTGAGCAAGCAGGACTGAGTCAAAGCATCGTTTGTGACTCTGCTGGTACAGGAGGATATCATATTGGCGCTTCCCCAGACCAACGAATGACCGCCGCTGCAAAGCGTCGAAACATTTTCCTCCGAGGAAAAGCACGGCAATTTCAAACGTCTGATTTTGAGGATTTTGACTTAATTTTGGCAATGGATCGGGAGAATTACACTGATATTCTTTCTCTAGATCCAACAGGTCGCTATCAGGACAAGGTACGACTAATGTGTGAGTTTGCCTCCCATCACAACGCCCAAGAAGTTCCTGACCCCTACTATGGCGGTGCAGAAGGTTTTGATCAGGTAATCAGTTTACTGCTAGACGCTTGTGAGGGTTTACTCAAGCAGATTGTTAAGCAAGAGCAATTAGTCTCTAAGGGATAACAGACAACTCGTTAATTTACTAAACGGTTTTCCATCGCGAAGCGGACAAGTTCGGCACGATTATTGGTTTGGGTTTTTCTCAGGAGACTAGACACATACTTTTCTACTGTTCGAGGACTGAGGTGGAGTTGATTGCCAATTTCGGGGTTAGATAGTCCTGTCGTCAGGAAATCTAAAACTTGCTGTTCTCGCTTGGTGAGATGAAAGTCCTCAGCGATAGGCGAGGCGCTTGGCTTGTGCAACTCATGGGAATTTTTTGACGTTGCTGCCGATTTTTCCGCAGGAGCGTTCCCCTCAGGTGAAGAAAAACGCCACTCCGACTGGATCATTTGCGATCGCTCTAACAGATTGCGAATTACCGCTCCCAACTCCTGCATCTCGAAGGGTTTAGGTAAATACATATCGCATCCCAATTGATAACCGCGAATTCGTTCCTCTGTAGTGCTGCGTTCCGTGAGGAAAACCACGGGTAAAAGCCGAAAAACAGGACGCTGGCGAACTGCACGCACCAACTCATAACCGTCCATCCTCGGCATGTTGATGTCTGTGACAATCAGGTGAGGATGGTAGGTATCGATCAAGGACAACGCCTTTTGACCATCCTCAGCCGTAACGACTGAGTAGCCAGACATCTCCAAGTAATCGCTGACAGAAAGGCGGGTTCCCAGGTTGTCATCGGCAACCAGGATGAGCAATGGCATAAGATACCGAATAAAAGCAAATCTATTCTTAAGCTAGGTCAAGTCTGCTCATAAATGCAGGAAATTTTAATTATTCCTGTAAAGACGCGATCATTAACGAGCCTACTTACCGCCTCCCTAGCCTAACTGAAAATCTATGCCACTGAGCAAGCTTACTTACCTCACCAGAAAACGAGCGAGAAGCCCTTGGCTTTAGACATAGGGAGGAAAGCGGCAGTGACTTCAGTCGCCTTGAATCAGAATCCATAGGAGTAACCATCCTTTTTGTGAATTGCTTGGCAATATTTGTGGCTAATACCAGCCACTCTTCCCGATGAAGTGGCAATATCAAAATTGCCAGAAGCGCGGCAAAGAACCCGCCCCACATAGAAGCCGATTTTCTTACCTGTTGTAACTGTTGCTGCAACAAGGTCTCCAGTCTGAAAGCCTTTATGAATCTGCATCCGTGAGCGATGCCGAGTGGGAAACCCATACTTATCAGTGCCGCACATCTGGCGGGTTCCATGCCCTTTTGCCGCAATCAGCAACGGTTTTGAGGTCAGCACTTCAAGCGAATCGACACTTCGGCCTGAGCGTGGTTCCTGAGCTTGCCGAAGGGCAGTCGCATTGCCCTGAGCGTGTCGAAGGGAAGGGTCAGTGACCACACTTCGGCAAGGTGGAACACTGAGCTTGTCGAAGTGCTCAGTGACCACTGCCTTGTTCAAAATAATCGTAAAGGGATAGCGGCGAAATACCGCTGCTTTTCCCGCTTTTAATAATGACCTTGCCATCCCGGC
Source organism: Kastovskya adunca (assembly GCF_059505785.1). Classification (NCBI taxonomy): domain Bacteria; kingdom Bacillati; phylum Cyanobacteriota; class Cyanophyceae; order Coleofasciculales; family Coleofasciculaceae; genus Kastovskya; species Kastovskya adunca. The sequence continues at coordinate 32,298 of NZ_JCACLG010000049.1, forward strand.
TGTACAGAGTGAGAGCGGTTGGCGATTGGTATCCACTACAAAGACAAAGTTAGACATTGTTGCGTCTCCTCTAATTGCTCGTAACGTTCGCTTCGCCAATGTTTTCCAGGCTTGTTGGGTTGGCTGCACTTCCTTAACCCACTACAGATGTTTAACAACCAACGATAGAGCTACAAACTAGCGACGCATTTGTAGGTATCATGACGCGTGAAAACGTAGACCTCGAAGGTCTTAGGCTGGTCATGTTGTGGCTTGTATCCCGCTAGAATCGGGCAGTCTACAAGCCCCTGCCTTTAGGCATGGGGTTCATGACAGGTCTTTCAGACATGAAAATTGAATGTTGAGTGTAGTTAAGCTGTTCGGTCAACTTTGCCTGAGCAACTGCTAAATCGTAAGGAAAAGGTCGTTTAAGAGGGCGATAATCTCGCTCGTGAGCAGACCCGTGACGCAGTACAGCATTCACCAGTACACGAGGCTCAGAACTAAGGTTAATTGCCCCATGAGGAACACCCGGAGGAATTTTTACCAAAATAGGCTGATATTCACTCAAAGGAATGTACTGATAGCAGCGGTTCTGCAACACTACCAGTATAAAACTTCCCCGAACGACTAATAATTGATCGGTCTGAAAGCGATGGACAAATAAATCATCAACGGTTGCTGCTGGAATCTGTACCAGCATCGTCTCATGGCTGGACTGAGGGGTGTAAAACTCAGTCATTCCTCCTTTGATACTCTCCAGTAGACGAACCTCTATCCCATTAATTAAGGCCATACCACGCATCCTACTAAGTTGAGCCTAAGCTCTAACTTAAGTCAGCAACATCTAAAATATTGTTACTGAAACGACAATCCGTGCGTCTTCGTGGTATAGAAACGAAAAAATGAGACTTGTGGTTGTGTTTGGGTGGGCAAAGTGGCGATCGCGTCGGCTGTGTTCAACACATTTCTCAACCCCGCATCACACAGTAGTATTCACCTGATGACTTGCCAGCGTTGCCAAACCCCACCCAATATCATCAGCGTTATGGCGGCTCAACAACACCGTTTACAGCTAAAAAAAGTGACTTGATTGAGTAGGTGAAGTACTGTCAGTGAATTGAGTGCAGTTCTCAAGCAGTACTTCACAACCTGGCGATTAACTAGCAGACACCATCAAGCTGCTGGGTTCTCCTATATTGCCTTGTAAGACGACGTGCCGCTTGTTGGCTTGGAGGTGACGGAGGATTTTGTAAATGGCTTCAATCTCCTCAGTTGCCCCGGCTTTCTGGGCGACAACGGTGAGAGGCATCGGGGCATCAGCTTCCTGGAGTACCTCCATCACCCTTTTTTGTAAGTCTAGAATCGCTGCTGCTGCTTTCTTCCCGGCTTCCACCCCTGGCTGGTGGTAGGCATTGACGTTGATCAAGAAACCATAAAGTCCCACAGCACGCTCGTAAAGTGCAATTAACGCGCCTACAGTCTTAGGGCTGACCTGGGGGATGGTGAGAGTGATAGAATCTCGATGATTTTCATAGAGTGCTTTGCGAGTTCCCTGCAACAAACCGGATAAATAGTCCCCAGAAGTGACACCGGGTTCAATTTCTGGAGAGGTTCCCTTACGGTCTTCTAGCACTTCAATGAGAGTCGCAAAGAAATTGGCAACACCTTCTCGCAGTTGCTGGACGTAGGCATGTTGATCGGTGGAGCCTTTGTTGCCGTAAACCGCGATTCCCTGATGAACGGTATTGCCATCTAAGTCTTTTTCCTTCCCTAGAGATTCCATCACCAACTGTTGCAGGTAACGGGAAAAAAGTAGCAAGCTATCTTTGTAGGGCAAGACGACCATATCTTTTTCTCCCTTGCCATTTCCAGTAAAGTACCAGGATAAAGCTAGCAAGGCAGCCGGATTTTTCTTGATGTCATGGATACGGGTGGCAGCATCCATTTCTTTGGCACCCGCTAGAATTTCGCGAATATTGATGCCTTGGAGTGCCGCCGGGAGGAGTCCCACTGCGGACATTTCTGAGGTGCGTCCGCCAATCCAGTCGTACATGGGGAATCTTGCCAGCCAGCCTTCCGATTTAGCGAGTTGATCGAGGTTACTGTCTCTCCCCGTGATGGCGACAGCGTGGGGAGCAAAGTTAAGGTTCTGTGACTCGTAGGCTTTCTTAACTTCGCTCATGCCGTTACGGGTTTCTGGCGTCCCTCCTGACTTGGAGATGACAAGAACTAGCGTGCGGTCAAGGCGGTCTTGTAGTCTGGTGAGAGTAGCATCAATCCCAGCGGGATCAGTGTTGTCGATGAAGTGAAGCACCATGGGTGGAGAGAGGGGAGCGATCGCCTCAGAGACAAACTGCGGCCCTAAAGCCGAACCACCGATACCAATCGAAATAATATCAGTAAATTTGAAGCTTCCTGGCGGATGCATCGCACTGGAATGAACCTTTGCAGTAAAGGCTTCAATCTCTTCTAGGGTGGAAATGATTTCTTGCCGGATTTCTGGGGAGGGAGCTAAATCTGGGTCACGCAGCCAATAGTGACCAACCATGCGATTTTCATCAGGATTAGCGATCGCCCCCTTCTCTAGGGCATCCATATCCTTAAATGCTTTCTCAAGCTGAGGTTGCATCGCCTCCACAAAGGCATCATCAAATCGTATACGGCTGACATCAAGATAAAAATTTAATCCTTCGTGGTAATAAAGCCAGTCCTGGTAACGTTGCCAGAGTGCAGCGGTGTCCATAAAGTAGCTCTCAATCTTCGTTTTTTCTCACTCACAAGTTTAAGATACGCCCTTGTCTATCCGAACTTGCATACAGGGAATATAAAGATCGCGATGAATAGAGGTTAGGGAGATGAGGAGAACTGATAACCTCCTCCATACTTCACCCCTCCTCAGCACTCAGCACTAATGTCAACTCTAGATGTTTGGTTTTGGTAAAACCCGCAGGAACTTAACAATGTGCCCTGTCACTTCAATGGCGATGATGTAGTTATCGATTGTAAATCGGTAAAAAATTGCATTGGAGCTAAGACGATGTAGTTCTGGCAGATTTTGAAGCTCGATCTCCTTGAACTCTTTAAAGACAAATTCATAGATCCGTTGATAGGCAGCAGACTCTAAATTTTTCAGGTCGCGCAAAAAAGACCGAGCATAGCGCACTTCAATGCTCACACCAGTACACCTTGAAAATTAATGACCTCTCCCAGCTTGGGCTTCCCATCAGCCCTTTAAAAAAAAATGTAGTATTTGTAGTGCTTCTTCGTGAGTCAGGATATCACCTGGGCTGATCGTTCGCTTGGCTTCCTGAACGGCTCTGAGCATGTAAAGGTCATAATAAAGCGGTTGTAAGGCACTCCATGCATCTTCCAAGTTGTCGTCGCTCAGTTGAGCAATTACGTCAGGGAGTTGTTCTATCAGGTGCTGTAATCGATCTCTAAGCAAATTCATGGCATATCTCTAGGAAAGAACTTTCAATGGTTTAAGCGAAAGAAAGTCTGAGGAGTGATTTTCTATAGGGCTAATCCAGCTACTGCGGTACAATCCGATCGCCATCTGTAAACGATGCCATAGCAGTCCTAAATCATTGGCGATCGCGCATGATAGGGAGCTATATGCCCCTACACCGCCATAGATATTTGATCAATCATCTAGAATTGCTATATTTCCCGATTGCTCATTTCTTTTCAAAAAATGGGCGAGTTAATTTGTCAGGTTTGCAAGGTAATGGTTAATTATCTAGTTTTTTTAGTCATTTCTGCGGCAACGTTCGCGCTGTTTAGCTTGGGCTTAAATTTGCAGTGGGGCTATACGGGGCTGATCAACTTCGGTCATGTTGCCTTTATGACAATAGGGGCTTATGCCACAGTTTTATTGACGGCAGCGGGAATACCGTTGATTTTCGCCGTGTTAATCGGTGCGGTTTTATCAGCGGGGTTGGGGTTGCTGATCGGAATATCAACCTTGCGCTTAAGGGAAGATTACCTGGCAATTGTCACAATTGGCGTTTCGGAAGTCGTGCGTCTGGTGGCATTAAATGAAGAGTGGCTGACTAGAGGGTCATTTGGGGTGCAAAACTACCCCTTACCCTTAGCAGATTTTCGCCCGAACCTGTTGGGGAAGGGAATTTTGATTGCCCTGCTGACACTGGTGGTCATTTTTGCATTTTGGCGATTGGGGAGGGTAGTCAAGCGGCACTGGCAGACACTGCAAAGTCAACAAGAGAAGCAAAACTATCAACACATCGGCTTGATTGTACTCGCGGCGGCGATCGCCATTTGTGGAGTAGTACTGTACCGTGCAGGGGTGATTGCACTTTACAACTACAGTTCTAGAGCCGGATTAATGCTGGTGTCGGTGATGACGTTGGCGGTAGTGTACTGGCTTTTGGAAATCGCCGTGCGATCGCCCTGGGGTAGAATCCTCAAAGCCATCCGTGAAGATGAGCAAGTCCCTAAAGCCTTGGGAAAAAATGTCTTTTGGTATAAGTTACAGGCGTTGATGTTAGGAGGAGCGATCGCGGGAATTGCCGGAGCGTTCTATGCATGGCAACTGACCACGGTTTATCCAACTAACTTTGAGCCGCTAATCACCTTCTATGCCTGGACAATCGTCGTTTTAGGTGGAGCAGGTAGCAATGCCGGGGCTATCTTAGGGGCGATAATTTTCTGGGCATATTCCGAGGGGACTCGCTTTTTCTTACCTCAACTAGCATTCATCGAGGCTGACCGTTTGGGAGCCTTTCGGATTATGATAATTGGCTTGATTTTAATGCTGCTGATGCTTTGGCGACCCCAGGGTATCTTGGGGAAAAAGGAGGAACTTACCCTTGGTCGATAATTCATCTACTTCCCCCAACTGGGACATTAATCTTCCCTTGAGTCAAAGTGAAGAAGCTAGTGTAGCAGCAGTAAGACAGCAAAAACCTAATGCCGCGCCCTTACTAGCAGCTAGTAAACTTAGCAAAAGCTTTGGCGGTGTTAGAGCGGTGGATAATGCGGAAATTCAGGTGCCGCAAGGCAGCATTACCGGGCTAATTGGCCCCAATGGTGCCGGGAAAACGACCTTATTTAATCTGTTATCAAGCTTTATCCAACCTGACTCCGGACAAGTCCTGTTTGATGGAGAACCCATCCAGAACTTGCAACCCCATCAAATTGCCCAGCAGGGAATGGTGCGGACATTTCAGGTGGCGCGGGTGCTGTCTCGGATGTCGGTGATGGAGAACATGCTGCTGGCCGCTCAAAAACAAACCGGAGAGAACTTCTGGAACGTTTGGTTACAACCCCGGAAGCTGCGACAAGAGGAGCGAAAACTGCAACGTCAGGCAATGGAGGTTTTGGACTCTGTGGGCTTGGCGAGTAAGGCAGAGGACTATGCCGGGGCGTTGTCAGGAGGGCAGCGCAAGTTGTTGGAAATTGCCCGGGTATTGATGACGCAACCCAAGTTAATTTTGCTGGATGAACCCGCCGCTGGGGTGAATCCGACGCTGATTAATCAAATTTGCGAGCACGTAGTGAGGTGGAATCGGGAAGGAATGACGTTTTTGATTATCGAACACAATATGGATGTGATTATGTCGTTGTGCGATCGCGTCTGGGTATTAGCAGAAGGACGCAATCTCGCTGACGGCACCCCAACCGAAATTCAGCAAAACAACGCCGTTTTAGAAGCCTACCTCGGTCAATAACCTCCTCCCACGTCAAACTAACGCGATAACAAAAGTGAGCAGGAGCGATCGGGATCAAAGCTCATTTAAGCCGCTCCAGGATTCAGCTTGAGCATTTGCCAAGTGGTGTAGGTGCCAATGGGACTCCAAATGATGTAGGGAAGCAGCAACACAGATGCCCAAAGGTTCACAGACAGAACAAGCAATGCCAAGATAATTGCGAAAACGGCACCCGTACCACCAATAACCGTGCCCACTCTCAGACTACGCATGAGAAACATCACTGGCGTATAGGCGATCGTTATCAGTTCTAGTAACAGGTACAAGCCCATAAATACCCAGGTTCTTGTACTACCAGGGTCATTTTCCCAAACAATGTAAGCAGACCAAGCACCACAGATAAAAACCACAGTCCAGATAATGGGAATTGCCCGCTCAAAAGTCAGCCAGTCCGGGCGTCGTAAACGGTTGAACCACCTAGTATCTTCTGGTCTAATTAAACCTCCCAGTAGCCCAACTAATAACGTTACGCCCCCAATCACCAGCCACGACGGAATCATTCCCTTCTCCCCTGCAAAAGCCTACCGATGTTTTTCAGTTAGGGTAGGCAACATGAGGCGATTGTGGCAGGTTGAGAGAGTCCCTGTAATCACTCCTTGGTCTGAACAAAGCACGCCTTATGACCATCCTCTTTTTGACACTGACAAGTTTCATCGCTTGGTTCATCAGCAGCATCGCTGGTGGCGGTAGTCCGTTCATTATCCTGCCGATGGTCAATTTCCTTTTGGATACATCAGCAGTGCCGCCAGTTGTCACCATGGGGATGTTAATCAGTAATTGCCACAGAGTCTTGCTATTTTGGCAAGACATTGATTGGCGGTTGACTTGGTGGTACTTGCCAGGAGCGGTGTCGGGGGCAATGTGTGGTTCGTTTGCCTTTACCCAAACTCGATTGCATTGGCTACAAATCCTGCTGGGATTATTTCTCGTAAGTTCCGTTTTCAGTTTCAAGCTGGGAAAAAAAGAACAATCCTTTCAGGTTCCTGGCTGGTTTTTCTTACCTGCCGGTTTTGTGAATGCTTTTGTTTCCGGACTCATCGGTAGTGCTGGCCCTATCCTCAATCCGTTTTACCTAAATTACGGATTGGTCAAAGAAAAGATGATTGCCACCAAAGCCGCCCATGTTTTAGTTGTGCATTCGGTTAAAATCATCACCTATGTTGCCTTGGGAGCAATGACTGTTAACGATCTGGGCTACGGTTTTGTTATTGGGCTGGCAGCGATCCCAGCTAATTATTTAGGTCAGCTAGCTCTAAAAAAGATTAATGAGCAACAGTTCCGACACTTAGCAATTACCCTGATTACCATCAGCGGATTGCTGATCCTCTGGGACGAACGCAACTTTTTTGGTTTTTGGTAAGTAACCGCAATTTTCCCCCTTCCCTATGGTGCTGGTGGTTTAGCTTTGCAGTTCTGTCTCAATCGCTCCTAGACAAATGGCATCAATAGTTTTCTTCCACACTACTGCCGGCTATATTCTACTTGGTCTTCTTGCCATAGAGTCGGCTCAAGGGCGTTGCAGTCATACCGTGGACGAGGATAGAGGCAACAATAAGCAGACTGCTGATTGTCCAGACCTCCCGAATTCCGGTACGGCCCAGCGCCAGATGGGAGTAGAAGAGAGCCGCAATACCAATCGGGCCAAACCAGCCGACAAACAGAGCATCTGAAAGACCATGCAGGGGTTTAATTAGAGGACGCAGAGCCAGCACGGCTGGGAGTCGGCGTAGCAGGAGGATAGCTATCACTAGTAGCAAGCCCTTCCATCCTAGTTGGAACCAGTCTTGCCACGGCAGTATTAAACCTAGCAATAGGAAAATTGGCAGGGTAAAGAAGCGCTCAACCGCTTCTTGTATATTTTCTGACTCCTCTCTTCGCTTGATATTGACGATGCCATCAAAGGAGAGTCCCGCCACAAAAACCGCCAGGATACCATCGCTGCCCATCAGATGGACAACTGCCACCGCCAGCAGAGAGAGGGCAACGGTATAAGCAAGAACCGACGTTCTCTCAATAATTTCCTTTTCTTCTGACCAATTTAGCAACCGACCCGTCCCGTAGCCCAAAAGTGCGCCCACCACAACAGCAGCACCGACTCCCCAAAGTACACTGTTGAGCAGCCAGTGAGTTAAAGCTTCTCCTGGCGATCGCGTTAGGAGCAGAATCGGGAGCAGGACAAACGGATAGGCTAAACCATCATTAAGCCCTGACTCTGTAGAGATAAAATGGTGCAGCCTGTCGGGAATATTCTCTTGAGCCACTACACCCGTGACGATGCTTGTAGAGACAACTGGGTCAGTCGGTGTAACTATCGCCCCAATCAGCATCGCCACCCAAAAGGGCAGATCGAACAGCCAGTACACCAACAAGCCGCTGATTACCCACATCAGGAGCATCACTAACCCCAGTACCACCGCCAAAGACTTCCACTGTCGGGAGACATATCCTCTTGGTACCCGCAGGGCGACCCCCATCAGACCAATGGCAACAGTCAGGCGAGCCGCTTCCTCAATAAAGGTTTCTCTGTTGCCCCACCAGGTTGTTACGTCAAGCCACCCCAGAGCGTCTGGACTCAACAGGATGCCCACCACCAGAGCGATAACTCCATCTGAGACATAAGATTGCCGTATCGGTTTGGAGATTAGCCCCACAACTAAAATCAGTAAGCTGATGGCGGTTAGGGCAATGTTGAGTTGATTCACGATTACCTAGGGTGACGGTGGTTTAGCCTTGCAGTAATGACTGAGCGCCATCAATCCACATTTCCGTACCCGTGATATGACTAGAGGCGTCTGAGGCAAGGAAGAGAACCAATTGGGCTACCTGCTCAGATGTACCAGATTTGCCGTCTGTTAAAGGGATCTTTCCTTCGGGAAACTCAACGGGTTCGCCAGCATCGTCTAAATCCTGTCGGTCTGTGCTGGAGTTGATATCTGTGTCAATCGCTCCTGGACAAATGACATTGACACGGATGCGATGCTTGGCAAGTTCTAGGGCAACCATTTTGGTAAAGGCAACCTGAGCGGCTTTGGTGCAAGCATAAGCGGTTGCGCCCGTGTTGCTGAACATGCGGGTGCCGTTAACCGAGGAGGTAACAATCACTGAACCGCCCTGTTTTTTCAGGTGAGGAACGGCATATTTCACGGTTAGGTACGTCCCTGTGAGATTGACATCGATGGTTTTCTGCCACTCGTCAGGGTCAAGTTCTTCTAAAGGTGCCCAGACGCCATTGATTCCTGCATTGGCGAAGACGATATCAAGACGCCCCCACTGATTAATAATTTGCTCAATTGCTTGTTGCATCTCCTCCGGCTGGGAGATATCAGTGCTAATCGCTATTGCTTCGCTACCAGCTTGCTGAATCTCGCTAACGGTTTGTTTGAGGTCATCCATCCCTCGACCTAAGGCAGCGATTTTTGCCCCTTCTTTGGCAAACAACAAGGCAGTGGCTTTGCCGATCCCTGAACCTGCGCCCGTGATTAGCGCGACTTGTTGGGCGAGTTGCATCTCCCTTGTCTCCTTTAAACTTAATTAAACAGATGGTTCAACACAGCGAGAAAACTTAACATCCCTCTTCTGAGGGAAGTCTGAGAGGCTCGCCATTACCACTCTGAGAATTCACCCTCTATATAGAGTTAATAGCAGCTAAGAGAATGCAGAAAATAAAGTACACCCTATTAGGGTTATTGGGAGTAGTAGGTATTCTCCTAATTTGGGGTTTGATAGAACCCTATTTCATTGATAAAGAAGTCGAAGTTGCAGAAATTCCCGGTCTTCCTCCGGCTTGGGAAGGAAAACGAGTCGCAGTCGTTGCAGATTGGCAAGTTGGGATGTGGCTGGACAATACTCCAACCATCGCTCGCATTGTGGAGGAACTAATTGAGGAGCGTCCCGCTGTTGTAATGATAGCTGGAGACTTTATTTATGGTGCAACCCTAGACTCCAGTGAGGAGATTGATAAAGCCATTGAACTGATTCGCCCATTGACAGCAGCAGGCATCCCAACTTATGCCGTGCTGGGCAATCACGACTATGCCTTGAAAAACAAGCATAAGCCGCCGAACCAAGAGTTGGCAGCCAAATTAGTCTTAGCTCTTGAAGGGGTGGGTGTGGAAGTCCTTCAAAATGATGCCGTAGCGCTGGAATCTCCAGAAACAGCGGGCACAGATGAGGAATTGCCTCTGTACCTGATAGGCATTGGGTCACTTTGGGCAGATAACTCTAAACCAGCCGTTGCACTAGCTAAAGTACCAGACGGGGCACCCAGATTTGTGATGATGCACCATCCAGACTCATTTGAGGCATTTCCACCAGCAACTGCTCCTGTGGCTGTGGCAGGGCACACCCACGGCGGACAAATTCGCCTACCATTCCTGCCTTCATGGTCTTGGTTAACCTATGCAAAGGATGATAAGGTACACGCCGACGGTTGGATTGTTGATGAATACGGGGCATCAGGAAACGAGCTTTACGTAAACCGAGGAATTGGCTTCAGCGGTGTTCCACTACGGATAAACTGTCCGCCCGAAATAACTGTATTTACGCTCCAGTCTAGAGGGTAGGTGCTGTAGGGCGATCGCTAAAATTTCGTCTCTTTTTCCCGGAAGTTCCCTAAAAGGATCAGGGCAAAATCTTTCCTCTGGGGGAAGGCAGAACGCACCATGGGCAAACATTCTTAGTATCAGGCGCTCTTAGCAGCGCAACAGCCACTGACAGCTTAGGCACCTTATAAATGCGCCGATTATTGATTCAGGTTCCACGAGGACAGGGGAAAAAAATTCTTGACATTGCCAAGGATTGTGATGGGATGAACCTGGCTCAGTTTGAGGCAACTAACCATGAAGGAGCGCTCGATCTGGTGATTGTTCATGTCCCCAATGCCAAGGTGGAGGAGCTGTTAAAGAAACTAAACGATGTAGAAAACTTGCAGATTTCCTTCATGCCAAGGGGGGTTATTGCCCTACAGCCCCCAAACAATGAGGCACCGCAGCAAGTTAAAAATGTTCAAGATCGTAGCTCTATTGAGGTGTTTCTGGGAGGTCTACAGAGTATTGGCTCCTGGAAAGGCTTTTTGGGCTATGCAGTGTGTGCTGGAGTTGTAGTCTGGATTGGTCTGTACACAAATACGACTTTTTTGCTAATTGCTGCGATGCTGATTGCGCCATTTGCTGGTCCAGCAATGAACACGGCGATCGCAACGGCACGCGGTGATTATATATTGCTTAGGCAAAGTCTCTTACGTTATTTTGCTTCCATAACTGTGACGATTGGAGTAACTTGGTTGTTCAGCTTGCTCCTACAAGACGCTCCTACTCCCTTAATGGTGCAACAGAGTCAAGTTGCCTCAGTAGCGGTGCTGCTGCCAATAGCGGCAGGTGCCGCAGGTGCCTTAAACCTTCTACAATCCGAGCGCAGTAGCCTAGTTTCTGGTGCAGCAGTTGGCGCTCTGGTAGCGGCTTCCTTGGCACCACCTGCGGGGATTGTTGGTATGGCGATCGCGCTCGGTGAGTGGAATATGGCAAAAAGCGGCTTCTTTGTGCTGCTGCTACAACTTGCTGCCATCAATGTATCTGCCTCCCTCCTCTTCCGCTTCTATGGCGGTCTATCGACTCAGGGTTCGCGCTATACTCGCGGCAAAAAATGGATCTCTCGCTCTGCGGGTGTAGTCACAATCGTGGCGCTGGCAGCTTTATTAACCTGGCAGTTTTCCTCCCGTCCTGAGTTTCAGCGCTCTACTCGCGCCCAGTCTGTTGTTGCTGTGATTCAACAGGTAGTGGAGAGAAACGATCTAGCAAAGTTAGTAGAATCCAATGTTCGCTTCACCCGCGCCGACATTGAGGAGCAAAATACCTTGCTGGTTGTTGTCTATGTCCAGCGCGCTCCGGGCGTTACTGCCTCTGCGGAGGAGATTCGTACCCAACTTACCCAAGCGATTCAGGCGCAATTACTAGAACAGGGATTTAATGTGACACCGTTGGTTGATGTCAGCGTATTGGAGCCACCTGCTCAAATCAATATTCAATAGTAAAAAGGTTCCCTTACTCAGTAACTAGGCGAGAATAAATCAAACGTTGTCTGCAATATGATTTTTTTGATGGGTTCGTAGTGAGAGCTTTAACCCTTTCTACAAACCTCTAATTATTTACGAACCCTACTTATGAGTTTCCTTGGGAATATACTTGCCGTTGCAGAATCCTCAGCATCAAATGCAGAATCCTCAGCATCGAATCCAGTTTCATCTAGCTTGACCTTACTCTTCGCTTCGGGACTAGCGCTGGTGCATCTGCTTGCTGGTAAGCTGCAATTTGTGTACGCCCTGTCGCGCAGTCGTTGGCTTTCCTTTGCTGGCGGTGCTTCCGTGGCTTATGTCTTTGTACATATTTTTCCAGAACTCAGCCAGAGCCAAGAAAGTTTTGAGCAGAGCAATAACTCAATTTTGGGCTTTTTTGAACATCACGTTTATCTCGTAGCACTGTTGGGCTTAACTATCTTTTACGGGCTGGAACGACTTGCCACAGAATCCCGCAGACGCCAACAGAAAGGTAACCAGCCAAATTCCACCAGTACGAGTGTTTTCTGGGTGCACATCGGCTCTTTCGCCTTTTACAACGCCCTAATCGGCTACTTGCTTCTGCATCGGGAGGAATTGGGACTTGGGAACCTTATATTGTTTTTTTGTGCGATGGCGTTGCATTTTTGGGTTAATGACTACAGCCTATGGGAACATCACAAGGACAATTATCGCCACATTGGTCGCTGGGTATTAGCTGGGGCAGTGTTTTTGGGTTGGGCAATTGGACTGGCGACGCAAATCTCTGAGGTAGCGCTGGCGATGCTGTTTGCTTTCTTAGCTGGTGGGATTATCTTGAATGTAATTAAGGAAGAACTACCTGATGAGCAACAAAGCCGCTTTTGGTCATTTGCCCTTGGAGCCACAATTTATACGGCATTGTTGCTGGCGCTCTAAAACAGCAGACGTATCAGGGTAAAATCAAAAAATTTCCCTGAGTTGATCAATGTCATTTCACCAACACAACATTGAAGCGTTTATTTCATTGTTGAGAACGAAGCCTAAACAAAGCGCACCGTCAGGCTCATCACTTTTTTCTGCTCAAGATCGAGCTAGCTTGGAAAAGCTGGTTACTAGTTTGCCGGATGATGAGGAAAAACTATCAGAGGCGATCGCATCTTGGTATGAACAACGCCCAAAAATTCTTGATGCTCAGTTAGATATTCTTAATACCCTGCTCACCGATGAACTCAAAGCAACCCGAGAAATGGGAGGCAATGTTTTTGAGGTTGACTTCAAAGACGAGAAATCTTACAAAGAAACCCTGCTTAGTCTGATTAGGCAGGGTTTTGGTGAATGATAGAGAGATTGGCGTCAGGTGAGTCGGTGAGTAGGGAAGAAAGTATGAAGTATGAAGGGTGAAGTGTGAAGTATGAAGTATGAAGTGTGAAGGGTGAAGTATGAAGGAGGTTATCAGTTTTCCTCATCGCCTCATCGCCTCATCGCCTCATCGCCTCATCTCCTCTGCACCTCTGCACCTCTGCTCCCCCGCTCCCCCGCTCCCCTGCTTCCCTGCTCCCCTCATCTCCCCCGCACCCTTGCTTCCTACTTACTACTTCTCAACTTGTACACCCTTCCAGAAAGCGATATAGCCTTCAATATTTTTCGCCTTCTCTTTAGCACTAGGGTAGTACCAGGCAGCATCTTTATTCTCTTTACCATCTACTTCGATGGTGTAGTAGCTAGCTTGTCCTTTCCAAGGGCAAGAAGTATGGGTGCTGCTTTCGGTGAAGTATTCTTTATTCACAGAGTCTGGAGGAAAGTAGTAGTTATTTTCGACGACTTCGCAGTTGTCACTCTCAGCCAGCACGGCACCGTTCCAAGTTGCTTTTGACATAGTCTTTTCTCTTAACAGAGCTTTACAAATATCATTATGAAGCGAAGTTATAAAAATGACTGCATTAATGTAATAAGCGGCACATCACAATGGCTTACTGATGTTGTTCTGTCCTCTACACCGAGAATTTCTAGTACAGAAAAATTAGTCGAAATTTTGCCTAGTTCTGAGCTGAGCACGCTGCTCTCTTTTCTGAGCCGAGTCAACTCTGGTGCGAAGTGCATTCGCTCTGACTCGAAGTGACTCAGCTTTAAGTTGAGCAGCATTTTCCCACGCTTCAGTAATCGCTATTTTGAGCTGGGCAGTTTCAGACTTCATTTCCTCTAAGTCAACCTCTATGTTTGTAGATCGAGCTTTGAGTTCCTCAACTTCTGCTTTGAGCGTATGAATTTCAGCCTTGAGCTGATCATCTGCAAAGCATAAGGCACCAAGTTCAGCAACAACATGATCGAGCCAATCGTAGGACTGCATAATACTTATGGTGGATCTACAAAAAAAATTTAAAGGTTGCGTGCCAATGTGGGTCAATTTCTCCTGTCACAATCTTAGATTGTGACAGGAGAAATTGCATTCTTTTTAGCAGGAGGCTTGCATTAGAGCCATAGGGTTTAAGAGAAGTTCAGAAGAGCGATGAAGATCTATCGCCAGAATCAAACACCCTCAAAAAACTGCAGTTAATCGACTGACATGGTAAATGGAGATCTTACAATCATTGTACGATCAGCAGCACAAAGCAGAGTAACTATGTACCAGTTGCACTCCCTGGAAGAAGCACTTAAACACTTCTTTGGATATGATACGTTCCGCCCAGGGCAGCAACAGATTGTTGAAGAAGCACTTCAAAATCGGGACTTGCTGATTATTATGCCCACAGGGGGCGGAAAGTCTTTGTGCTTCCAGTTACCAGCCTTGTTGAAGCCTGGATTGACGGTGGTAGTATCGCCGCTGATTGCGCTGATGCAAGACCAAGTCTGTGCATTGCAAGATAATGGCATTGGGGCAACGTTTCTCAATAGCAGCCTGAGTTATGAGCAAGTGCGATCGCGCGAAGCCGCTATTTTAGATGGCAAGATTAAGCTGCTCTATGTTGCTCCAGAACGCTTATTGGGAGAGAGATTTCTGCCATTTTTAGAGACTTTGCGATCGCGGATTGGCATTTCCGCCTTTGCGATTGATGAAGCTCATTGTGTTTCCGAGTGGGGACATGACTTTCGCCCAGAATATCGACAACTGCGACAACTGCGTCAGCGTTACCCCGATATACCCATTCTTGCCCTCACCGCCACCGCCACCAAGCGCGTGCAACAAGACATCCTTCAGCAGCTTACCCTGCGATCGCCTGGAATTCATATCGCTAGTTTCAACCGCCCGAACCTTTACTACGACGTTCAACCTAAGCAACGCCAAAGCTACAACCAACTTTTAAAACAAATCCGTTCTCAAAACGGCTCCGGTATTGTCTACTGTTTGTCGCGTCGCAAGGTTGATGAAGTTGCCTCCCGCTTACAGCAAGATGGCATTGACGCTCTACCTTATCATGCCGGGATGAATGACGCCGACAGGGCAGACAATCAAACCCGTTTCACCCGCGATGACGTACAGGTGATGGTAGCCACGATCGCCTTTGGTATGGGGATCAACAAACCGGATGTGCGTTTCGTCATCCACTACGACTTACCCCGCAACCTAGAAAGTTATTATCAAGAATCCGGGCGTGCAGGGCGAGATGGCGAACTGGCTAACTGCACTCTCTTATTCAGCGCGGCTGATATCCGCACCATTGACTACCTGATCGAGCAAAAACCCAATCCCAAAGAGCAGCGAGTTGCCCGTCAACAGTTGCGTCAGGTGTTGGATTACGCCGAGGGAACAGATTGCCGCCGTACCATTCAACTTCGATACTTCGGCGAACGCTTCCAAGGAAACTGCGGTAATTGCGATAATTGCCGTTCTCCCAAACCTGTAGAAGATTGGACAATTGAGGCGCAAAAGTTTCTCTCTTGTGTTGCTCGTTGCCAAGAACGCTTCGGGGCAACTCATATTATTGATGTGCTACGGGGTTCAAAAAAGCAGAAGATTGAGCAGTACGGGCATCACCTGCTTTCTACCTACGGAATAGGGCAAGATAAAAGCATTGATGCTTGGAAAATGTTAGTGCGATCGCTTCTACATCAAGGCTTAGTAGACGAAACCACCGATGGCTATCGAGTACTAAAACTAAACAAACTCAGTTGGGAAGTACTACGCAAGCAACGTTCAGTCCACATCGCTGTCACCCAAGCCCCCGCCGCTAAAGCCTTCGATATTAACCCCCGCTCCGCTGAAGCCGAAATCCTCTTTGAGCGATTACGCAAATTACGCAAACAAATAGCCGACGCCCAATCTGTACCCCCTTACGTCGTCTTTGCCGATTCCAGCCTGAAACTAATGGCACAGCAGCAACCCCAAACCTTAGAGGAATTCGCCCAAATCTCCGGCGTCGGCACTCACAAACTCACGCAATACGGCGATAAATTTCTCTCAGAAATTCGCGGCTTTTGCCAGGAACAACAACTCCCCGTTCCCCTCCCTTCAGATACCCAGATGGCAACGCTGCAACTTTACCAACAAGGCTTAAATATTGAAGAAATTGCCCAAAAGCGCGGCTTTACTACCAGCACCATCATCACCCATTTAAGCGAACTAATTGAGATGAAACAGCCAATCGACCTCAATCAATTAGTATTACCAGAACAACAAAAACCCATCTTAAAAGCGATTCAAACTATTGGTGCCGACTCCCTCAAAAACCTTCGCGAACATCTAGGAGAAAGTTACAGTTACGAAGACATTCGTCTAGTAAGAGCGTGGTGGCGAAGAGAAAGAGATTGCTAGCGCATTAGATCTAGCGGTTCAGATCCCCGACTTCTTTAAGAAGTCGGGGATCTCTCCTTCACGTATGGTTTGTTTAAGATATATAGCTGTCTACCCCACCAAAATTTGAGCATAAATCCCCAGCATGAACTACCTAGCACATCTCTATCTCGCAGAAGATTCACCGGAATCTATTCTTGGTAATCTTCTGGGGGATTTTCTCAAAGGTCAAAAAGTTGAGAACTACTCTCAGGAGATTCAAAAAGGAATCAGCTTACATCGAAAAGTTGACAGTTATACAGATTCCCATCCAGTGGTCAAACAAAGTAAAGCGCTAATTAGCGTCCCTAATCGACGTTATGCTGGCGTTTTAGTTGATATCTTTTACGATCATTTTCTTGCTAAGAATTGGTCAACCTATTCTTCTATACCATTACAAAAATTTGCAACACAGGTTTATATAATCTTGCAAAGTAACGAATCTGTACTTCCCCCTAAAATGCAACTAGTTTTGCCGAGAATTATTAACAACAATTTATTGGTTTCCTACAGAGAGTTAGCAGGAATTCAACAAGCATTGCAAAATATATCTGCAAGACTAAAGAGAAAAAATACTTTAGGAGAAGCGATAGAAGAACTTAGCCACAATTATCAACAACTGGAGTTGGATTTTAAAAATTTCTTTCCAGACTTAATCAACTACGTTCAACTGTTAAAGTAATTGCTTTGCTGACCGACTATGAAAGATTTAGAAAAAAATAGCTGGTATAGCGAAGTAGCCGATGCCTACAACAGAGTCCTTAGATACTCCGCGATCGCCTTGGGTTTTAGTCCACGCCAAAAAGCTTTTGAAAATTGTGATCCTGCTTTGCCAAAATTTTTAATCTTGATAATCGATAAATAAATCCTGCTTTTTTAATCAACTTATCAATCCCTTTTCTCCAAATGGGGCGCTCTGGATATTCAATTTTTTTGTGTATATCAAAGTAAACCTGTTTCTCCTTCAATTTTGATTGCCCTTTTTTAATTCTCTCTTTCTCCAAGTTATCTTTAAAGAAAAGGAATCTATCTGTCGATTCAATTCTAATTTCCAGCCCTGCTTTAGCAGCCGCCAATCCCATGACATTCCCCTGTCCGCTATAAACTCCCTGCATCTCAAAGAAGTAAGAAATTGTCTCCCAAAGCTTTAAAAACTCAATTTCTGCTCCAGCTTGCTTCCTCAGTGTAAACATGAATTCGTGAAACCATTGTGTTTTCTGGAGATCAAGGTCTAACTTCTGTGCCACTTCTTCTATAACTGAAAGTGCTTTACGCTTATTGCTATCTACGTTGTGTTTTAAGATGTTGCAGCCAGTTCTTGCTGTAATTCCAGGAAGCCACTCCATGTCTGTTGGTACAAAATCAATGATTCGCATATCAGAATCTAAAAATATGCAGGTATCAAACAATGTCAGAGCTTTGGCAAGGGCAAAACGCTTATCATGATACCCTTTAATGCTTTGAAGCCGATGTTTGAATGCAAGAACGTGAGAGTATTCCTGAAAATCAGTAGGTCGATCGGTTAGAACTACGAAGGTGGTAGCTGGTGAATATTGTTGAATATCCTTTGCTAGCATCTGTGCATGGGTTCGGTACCTATTGCCTACAGCCAAAGTACAAAAGCAAAATTCCTTGGACATATTCATATGAGGGCTACAACCAAGAGCATCCATATAAATATATACACTGTTCCATCCTTAATCCTGAAATATTCGCGACAATCAGCAGGACTTACGTAGAGACAAGGATGTGGTGTAGAGGCTAGGTAAATTACATCCGGATGGCAGGACATTTCAGTTGGTTAGTTGATATTACCTCAGATACTTCGGTTAGTGTTAGCACTATATAAGTAAGCTGCTAATCTCATAACCCAAAGCGCTCTCTCATTGCCCTATGTCTTTTGTTGGTCTCCACATTCACAGTGACTACAGCCTGCTAGATGGTGCGTCTCAGTTGCCAGCCTTGGTGGATCGCGCCGTGGAGTTGGGAATGCCCGCGATCGCCCTTACGGATCACGGCGTCATGTACGGTGCGATCGAGCTGATTAAAGTCTGTCGCAGCCGCAATGTCAAGCCGATCATCGGCAACGAAATGTATGTAATCAACGGCGATATCGAAAAGAAGACGCGTTGTCGCAAATACCACCAGGTAGTTTTAGCGAAAAATACTCAAGGTTATAAAAACCTCGTTAAAATCACCACAATTTCTCACCTCAAAGGCTTTCAAGGGAATGGCATATTTGCCCGTCCCTGCGTCAACAAAGAACTCCTTGAACAGTACCGCGAAGGCTTGATCGTTACTAGCGCCTGTCTTGGCGGTGAAGTGCCCCAGGCAATCTTGAAAGGCGATATGGCACTTGCCCGTGAGGTTGCCCAGTGGTACAAGAATATTTTTGGTGATGATTACTACCTGGAAATTCAAGACCACGGTTCGATTGAAGACCGCGTAGTTAATGTCGAAATTGTTAAAATTGCCCGCGAACTAGACATCAAACTGATCGCAACGAATGATTCGCACTTTATTTCCTGCTACGACGTAGAAGCCCACGACGCTTTGTTGTGCATTCAAACAAAGAAACTGATCACAGAAGATAAGCGGATGCGCTACAGCGGGACAGAGTATCTCAAGTCCGCTGAGGAGATGGCGCAACTGTTTTGCGATCATTTACCGGATGAGGTGATTCAAGAGGCGATCGCTAACACCCTAGAAGTCGCCGACAAAGTCAAACCCTACGAAATCATGGGGGAACCCCGCATCCCTGATTATCCAGTTCCCAGTGGACACACAGCAGACACTTACCTCGAAGAAGTCACCTGGGAAGGGCTGTTGCAGCGCTTCCGTTGCCGCTCTCGTGCAGACCTCAACTCAGGCTACAAAGAGCGGCTTGAGTACGAGCTGAAAATGATGCAACAGATGGGGTTTTCCACCTACTTTCTAGTTGTTTGGGACTACATTAAATACGCCAGAGATAATGGTATTCCTGTTGGCCCTGGTAGAGGTTCAGCAGCAGGTTCTCTCGTCGCTTATGCCCTCAAAATCACTAATATTGATCCCGTTCATCATGGATTACTTTTCGAGCGTTTCTTAAATCCCGAACGAAAATCAATGCCGGATATTGATACAGATTTTTGTATCGAACGACGGGATGAAGTCATTGAATACGTAACTCGCAAGTACGGCAAAGACCGCGTTGCCCAAATTATTACCTTCAACCGTCTTACTTCTAAAGCTGTCTTAAAAGATGTGGCTAGAGTGTTAGATATTCCCTATCGGGAATCTGACCAAATGGCAAAATTAATTCCCGTTGTTCGGGGGAAACCGACGAAACTCTCAGTGATGATTTCCGACAAAACCCCAGCACCTGAATTTAAAGAAAAATACGAAAAAGACCCTCAGGTTCAGCACTGGATTGATATGGCAATGCGAATTGAGGGAACCAACAAAACCTTTGGCGTTCACGCCGCTGGTGTTGTCATTTCCAAAGAGCCATTAGATGAGATTGTTCCTTTGCAAGTGAATAATGACGGTGCTGTCATTACTCAATATTTCATGGAGGATCTAGAATCTTTAGGACTCCTAAAAATGGATTTTCTAGGATTAAAGAATCTCACAACGATTCAAAAAACGGCTGAACTAGTCATAAAAAACCGGAATATTGACTTAGATTTAGACCAACTTCCCTTGGATGAAAGACGAGCTTTTCACATTCTATCTAAGGGGGAAGTGAAGAAAATACCTCAAGATATCAAAAACACTTACAAACTCCTAGAAGAAGGAGAATTAGAAGGAGTCTTTCAACTAGAGTCTTCAGGAATGCGGCAGATTGTTCGAGATTTGAAGCCCTCTAGTATTGAAGATATCTCCTCTATTTTGGCATTGTATCGCCCTGGCCCCTTGGATGCCGGACTGATTCCCAAGTTTATTAACCGCAAGCACGGGCGAGAAAAAGTTGAGTACCAACACCCTCTCCTCGAACCAATTCTGAATGAAACCTATGGCACGCTTTGCTATCAAGAGCAAATCATGAAGATGGCTCAAGATTTAGCAAATTATTCTCTAGGTCAAGCCGATCTTTTGAGGAGAGCTATGGGTAAAAAGAAGGTTTCAGAGATGCAGAAACATCGAGAAACTTTTATTGATGGTGCGGCTAAAAATGGGGTACATAAACGAATTGCGGAAGATCTATTTGAACAGATGATTCTGTTCGCTGAGTACTGCTTTAACAAATCCCATTCAACGGCTTATGGATATGTCACCTATCAAACCGCTTATCTAAAAGCAAATTACCCCGTTGAATATATGGCGGCGCTATTGACAGCCAATAGCGGCAATCAGGACAAAGTGCAAAGGTACATTGCTACCTGTTCGAGTATGGGGATTGAAGTCGAGCAGCCGGATATTAATCGCTCAGAGGTAGATTTTACTCCGGTGGGAGACAAGATTTTGTTTGGGATGTCGGCGATCCGAAATTTGGGACAAGGGGCGATTGAATGTATTTTGGAAGCACGCCAGCAGGGTGGTAAGTTTCAAGCGCTGGCGGATTTATGCGATCGCGTCGATTTGCAGACGGTTAACCGCCGTGCTTTAGAAGCCTTAATCCACAGTGGAGCCTTTGATAGTATCGAGTCGAACCGCAACCAACTGATCCATAACCTCGAGCCTGTGATCAATTGGGGACAAAGCCGTGCTAAAGACCGAGATAGTGGTCAGATTAATATCTTTGACTTGCTAGGAAAAGATACGGCGGCGTCTGAAAATGACAGCAACTCCGCCTGGGAATCTGCTCCCAAAGCTACCAGCGTTGCCGATTTCTCTCCTCAGGAAAAATTACGTCTGGAAAAAGAACTGCTAGGATTCTATGTCTCCGATCACCCACTAAAATCGACGCGTCAAGTCGCCAAAGTTTTATCTCCCATTAACCTCAGCGATCTAGAAGACCAGAAAAAACGAAATCTGATTAGCGCGATCGTCATGCTGACAGCCGTAAAGCCGATCATCACCAAAAAAGGCGACCCGATGGCGATCGTGCAGATGGAAGATTTAACAGGTCAAGCTGAAGGTGTAGTCTTCCCGCAAAGTTACGATCGCATCGGCTCCCTAATTCAAGCGGATGCTCGGTTGATTGTCTGGGGGAAAGTAGACCGCAAAGATGAGCAAGTTCAGATGATCATCGAGGATGCAGAGGTGATTGATGGACTACAAATGGTGATGGTCGAACTGACGCCGCAACGGGTAAACGACCAAGAGCTAAAGCACTTGAAAACAATTTTGCAACAGCACACCGGGGAAAAAAATCACGCCAAAGTCCCCGTATTGGCACGAATAGCCGCCTCAAATCAGCAGCATGTGCGTTTTGACTCAAAGTACTGGGTACAAGATTATAGAGCCGCGATCGCCGCTCTGAATGCCGCAGGTTTCTCTGCGCGTGCATCTTCTTTAGTTAAGAGTTGATGTTATAGCAAAGTCCTGAGTCGGTGAGTCCTGAGTCCTGAGTGGGGGAGAAAGGATGAAGTATGAGGGGTAAGAGCTTATGGTTCGCTTCTCCTTATCACCTCATCTTCCCATCCCCTCTCCTTCTCTTCCCTCTGCGTTCTGGTGTGCCTGGTGTGGTTTATTTATAAAACCCTCATCACCCCATCCAACCAAGCTACACCCTGATGAACGCCACTCAGTATTATATCTGGGAAGGAGGTTTTTTCTGGTTAGGAGAGCCGAGAAATTGGGATTTGAGTTCTTCTAATTCCAGATCAATTTGACTTTTAGATTGGGATGCCTTGGGTGGTGTGGGGGAGGCTGGTTTTTGGCTGGGATTTTTAGGTGTCGGATTGCCTAAAATTTGAGACTTGAGTTCTGCTAATTCGTCATCAATAATGCTGCGCGTTTTTGGGGGCGTTGCTGGCGAATTGGGTGGTGGTTGTTGTTTTTTGGCTTTTACCGTGGGGGCGGCTGGGGCGGAAGAAGGATTTAAGTCTTTGAAGACATCAGCAGCGGTTTGATAACGTCGATTTGTTGCCCCTTCTAGAAGTTTATCTAGGATGCGACCGAGTTGATTATTAACAGGATTTTTCAAAAACTTTCGCCACACCCAAACTCCTTCATTAACATCGAAGAGTTCAAAGGGGTGAAGCTGGGTTAATAAGTGAATGCAGGTAACACCTAGACTGTAGAGATCGCTAGCAAAAACAGCTTTACCAATGCCTTGTTCGGGGGCGACGTAGCCAGCACTACCAATTACGGTTCCGGTTCGTCCCAAAGTAGCACTTGTTGCCACTTTTGAGGCTCCGAAATCAACTAGCACCAGTTGTTTGTCTCGATTTCTTTGAATAATGTTTTCTGGCTTAATGTCCCGGTGAATCACCTGATGCTCGTGGACAAATTGCAGTACAGGTAATAAATTATTTAAAACTTGCCGAATTTGCGTTTCATTAAATACACCAATATTTGCTAATTCCTGGGCTAAGTCTCTTCCGTCAATAAACTCCTGCACTAAATACTGCTGGTTATTTAAAGAAAAGTACGCCAAAAGTTCGGGAATTTGAGGATGTTTCCCTAGCTCATCAAGTCGTACCGCTTCCTGGGTAAATAATTCCGCTGCTTTTTGTACGGTGTTTGTACCTTGGGCTTGCGGAAAAAATTGCTTGATGACACAGCGAGGTTGAGACGGTTTATCTTCGTCTACTGCTAAGAAGGTTTTGCCAAAGCCCCCCTGTCCAATCGGTTTGATGGCCCTGTAGCGTTCTTTGAGCAGTAATTTTGCACCACAAGTGTTACAGAAATTCGTCCCCGTCGGATTGTGGGGTGATGGACAGCTTGAGTTGAGGCAGTAGCTCATTCTATATAGGCGATCGGACAACTTAACTTTAATTTTGCCTGACTAACTGCTAGCTTGCTGCCAAATGAGAAAATTAGATACCCGGAAAAAGCGATCGCCCAGACGCCAATTCATTACAAATGTCATGAATCTTTACTTCCCAGATGCCTCTCGCTGTTGAACAAGCGCTTGCCGAAAGCCCAACACCACCAAAATATTAGAAAACGTCAGAAAAATCTCCGCTCCCCCGTGCAACCAATCAATATTTGCTAGTTGCTCGTTATACACCACCTTGGCATAAATTCCGGCGGGAATAGTCACTGCCACAAACACTAGCAAGGCATAAAAACCAATCAGCGCTAAACGTGGCATCTGCCCCGAACGAGTCAGAAACCACAAAAACCCCAGGTAGGGAAACAGGGAAATAGCAAACAGCGTATCTTTAGAAATCATTATTCTGTAGCAGAATCAGCAATTTGAGGGCTAGTAGGTATAGACTTGTCTATCTTCGGGCGTTTGGCTGTACGCCAAATCCACCAAGCGGCGATACACAAGGTACAGTTACCCACCACCGTCATTGTCGCTTGTAGCGTGACGAGCCAATTTAGAGAGGTAGGGTTATCGAAAAAGTGCCAGGTACAAGCACACATAGCACCAACTAAGGCGGGAAGCATGGCGAAGGATAAACCCCACCAAGCGCGGTTTTGCGTCACTTCACCATAAGTCCAAATCAACCAGATGGCGGCAATCCATTCGATGACGCTGGAAATGTGGATCATCCAGGTAGGAATTGAAAGAGCGTGCATAGTTGGAAAAAGTATGAAGTATGAAGGATGAAGTATGAAGGGAGTCCTGTGTAGGGAAGAAAGGATGAAGTATGTTCGGCGAAGCCGTTGCCGGAGGCTAGTGTGAAGGGTGAGAGGTAAGAGGTTCTTCCTATCTCCCCTGCTCCCCTGCTCCCCTGCTCCCCTGCTCCCCTGCTCCCCTGCTCCCCTGCTCCCTATCTCCCTATCTTCCCATGCTACTCCTGGGTGCGAAAGCTGATAAAGTTTCTAGATGGGGGAAATTCGAGCAGTTTGTTGCGGATATTACGGCAAAGGCAATGGCGGCGACGAGGCGCTACTGGCGTCGCTGTTGCAAATGTTACCGGAGAATGTAACGCCGTTGGTGTTGTCAGGAAATCCCAGCCAGACGCGGAAGCGCTACAAGGTGTGGAGTTGCGATCGCATGTCAGCGTTTCCTGTCATTAGAGCATTGCGAAATTCAGATGTGTTTATCTGGGGTGGCGGCAGTTTAATTCAAGACACCACCAGTGCCATTAGCCCTCTCTACTACGCGGGCTTGATGGGATTAGCCCAGCGTATGGGCTTAAAAACGATCGCCTGGGCGCAGGGGATTGGCCCCCTAAAACGTCAACTAACGCAGCGCGTGGCGCGGCAGTCATTTGGCGGATGTACGGCGGTGAGCGTGCGCGATTCCGGTTCTGCTGCTATCCTCAGCGAGTGGCAGATTCCCTTTATCCAGGCTCCCGATCCAGTCTGGGCGTTGGATAGTACCCCAGTAGAAGGGTTGTGGGATTTACCTGCTCCTAGGGTAGCCGTGACGTTGCGATCGCATCCTCTCTTGACGCCGCAACGCCTCGCTAACTTGACTCGAGCTTTGGTTGACTTCCAAAAAGCGACGAATACCTGCATCTTGCTCGTGCCATTTCAAGCCACTCAAGATTTAGCGATCGCCGAATCGATTCAGTCTCAACTTACAGGTGCCAGTAAAATTTTTACCCTAGAAGACCCCAAAAAATTAAAAGGATTATTTCGCGGGGTGGAAATGGCGATCGGAATGCGCTACCACAGCTTGATTATGGCAGCCGCTGCCGAGTGTCGCTGCATCGCTCTAAGCTACGACCCCAAAGTGACCCAATTAATGCAGGAGCTAAATTTACCCGGCTGGGAGTTAGATCAATTACCAAACTCGTCTAACATCATCAGTCAAGCTTGGCTAGAACACTACACCAATGGCGACTCCCTCACTAGCACCCAAATTCAGTCCTTAGTAGACCGAGCCTTAATGCATCGAGATTCATTAATCAGCGCTTTATCTTAAGTCAATGTGGGTTGAGCAGACATGAGTAGGGAAAATAAACCATTGATAAAAGGTGCTCCTACTCGTCTCAAAGGGTACAGTCTGCTAAAGTCTGTTTAGCTAAGAATTTGTGGTCTGAGGAATAATTGCTCACTACTTTCGATTAGCTGAGGGACGAGATGTTAAAACCTACTCTCCCACACTCAAGTCAGGGTAAAGCATTGAACGGCAATTGTTTAGATAGACCCCAATCCTAGCAGCGTGGAGGCGATCGCCCTTATTAGTCTCTGCCCTGAGATTTGTGACCTCATCGATGAAGAGCCATGAGTGAAGCTGACACCCCAAACAACCCGCCCGTTCCGGAACCGATAGACATTCAATCCACCGATGCGTCAGACCCTCCTCAGGCGTCCGCACAACAGCCTGTGGACTCTGACCTGACCCCGCCCCCGGCGATGGCAGCTCAAAACTTTAGGCAGCTACTTAGTAGCACCGAACTCCCTGTGCCAGCAACAGCTCAGTCAGAAAAAGAGTCGAGTTGGTTTGCCGTTGTGCAAAAGCTTCGTCAACGCAACCGACAATTGCTCACTCAAGTCACTCAACTAGAACAGTTATTGAGTGAGTGCAACGCCGAGCTACAGGTGCAAGCCGCACACTTCCAAGAACGGGAATTGCTCATTGCTCAACAAAATCTGGAATTAGAGACTGCTCAATCGCAAGTTAGCCGTCTATTCCACGAACTAGAATCTTCTCATCAAGCTGCCCAGCGTCAGCAAATTTTGGTGGAAACTTTGTCTGAGCAGCTAGAAGGCACCCAAGAACGCATCGCCCAGATGGAGCGGGAATGTGCCCTCACCCAGCAGCACTATGATGAACAATCTCACCAACTCTTGCAATCAGCAAATACCTGTCGGGAACTGAGAACGCGCCTGCATCGGCAGCAACGTCAAACCTTGCAATTTAAAGCAGCGCTAGAAAAGTGCCTAGAAGTCTCCCCACCGCTCAGTGAGGCTTCGCCAGCGCCTAGCAATGCCAACATACTCCCTTTGGTGCAATCTCTCCCTAAAGCGCCACCCATTCAACCTTGGTCAGCAGATCCAGATTTCCTAGACGATGCTGATGATTTCGCTCCTCATGAGAGCGATCTTTCCCTACCTGAATCCCCTGCCACGAATACTACAACAGAGTTTGACAACTTTGACGCCAGTTCCTCTGAAGAGGAATTTTATTATGCCTCTACCGCCAACGAGCCAGAACTGACAGCATTTGATGGCAGCTTGGCAGCAGAGCAGGAGTGGGAGCAGCAATTGCTAGCGGAAATGTCCTCCCTCGCGGCGGCGTCGGGAATTACTCATGACCCGGATTTGTCACTATACCCACCCACTAGCACGGATTTACCCTTTAGTGACGGTGAGGAAACTCCCCTCTCTGAGTTACTGGCGGAAAATGACCTGGAGTCAGAGTATGAGGATGAAGATTTTCTCGATGATGAATCAGCTTATTCCCAAGACTCCATGCTTTACCAATCAAACTGGCCCTCGCCTGTGGTTTATCCCTTACGTCCTCCAAAAAAACGACCTTCCCTAGCGGCAATTGAACTGCCCAGTTTTCCACCACGTCATCAACAGCCTTAGAGCTGATTTATAAAGAAAAACCGAAGTAGCACGGGATCAGCCTTAAGCCGATTTTAGACTAGGACAAGCTGAGTGATAGTCCGACAAATGTCTCGTCTGCCTGAAATTGCCAATCCAAACCGCCAACCCTATGCCAGTGACTTAAGCGATGCGGAATGGGAGATTTTGCAACCCCTCCTGCCCAAAGCGAAAGGATTTGGACGTCCCTCGGCAAATAAGCAATCTTCGGCGGAAATCTCCGCTAGCATCTGCGCCCTGAAGCCTTATGCTACTGAGGCGTGAGCGCAAATACTGGGCGGAAAACTGGCAACTGACTGTCGTGCGATCGCGCCTCTGTAGATGCACTATATCTTCGAGATTATGCCGATTGCCGCACTTTTCAAACAATTCTGCCTGGGATATTGCTGTCTGTAACTTCTGAAATCCCTGAACTGTCAGGATTACACCGCGCCTGCGCTTATCTTTGTGTCGATGCATCGGTATCATCGCAGCGCTCGCTCTGATTGCGATCGATGGACTTAACTCAGATTGATTACACTTTAGAGCCTTCCTTAAAAAGATAAGGAAAAATTTCCCAAGTTAGGCGAGTTGCCTTTAACGAATGGGAAAACTTTACAATGACCCAAACCCAAGATATTACTGAGTTTGGTCAATTGAAGAGGTGAAATCCTTAAGTTGAGATATTAAAATGCAAAACTTGAGTGGTTTAGTCCGATTGGATGATGCAATGTAAGTTCATCTTAAATCATACGCAAGATTGTGCAACTGAGGTAAATCTCATGGGTCACTCGCCAACTATCCAAGAAATGCAAGCCAAGGAAGATAAATATCGTCAATACATTCAATACCTAGAAGAGGAATTGAGAAAAAGAGCTGACTCATACGAGGAGGAACAGAACAAAACAATCAGTAGTTACTACGAGGAGAACAACTGGGACAAACAAAACTTTATTTCAGGAAAAAACGTTGATTTTTTGCATGAAAAAGACTGGTCGCTTAATAACTTAAAAACTGTAATTGAGCGCGTTACTAAAGCAATTTTTGGGGGCAATAAACCTCCTGAAGGCGTTATCATAGAAAAGCCTGAAGACGTTGGAAAAAATGTGGTAAAGATGGCTAACAGGGAGCTTTACATTGCAGGTAAAACTTTTGAAGTCTTAACTGGAATTCTTGACACTTTTGGCAACAAATCTTCTATGACATTTTCCGCTTACTCTCAAGTTATGCCAATTGTTCCTGGTATAACTTTGTTTGCCACTGTTGTTGCTGATTCTTACAAAGCAAGGGAGTATTTTAATAATGAACAAATTTATCAATACTTCTACATTTACGAAGTGAAGTATTCTTTTAAACAGGCAGCATCATCAGAAGCATTAGAAGATATTCAGCTCTATTCAAATCTTCTGGTTTCATTTAGAGAGAAACTTGAAGATCTCGGTAACCAATACGCAGAAAATCAGCTTGATGAAGATCAATTTGAGGAAAGATCTGATAAAGTGCAGAAATTCATCGATCAGTATGAAGTAAAAATCAATGAATTGAGTCAAACAGGAAGCTGATATCCCTCTTCTGTCACTCTCCGAAAAGCCTTGCGTTTTCTGAATTCTAGAGTGTAGATGGAGCAAGCGATCGCGCAATTTTTTCTGAGTAGAAATTCTTGGAGATACGAAATTGGTCAAAATGTGATCGCCAACCCCTGCATGGCTCAGCATACCTTGTCTTTGGGAATTACTAATCCTACGAAAAACCGGAGAGTGACAGAAGAGGGATATTAGTCCGCTAGCCGCTTTAGCAAGTAAGTAGGATGATTCCCATGTCGAACAATGTTTTTACAATCTTCAACCACGGCACAGACTTTCATCGCGACGCCAATCCCAATGAACTAATTAGCCAATTGAGCATAGTAATGATCGGAAGAGAAGCGCGAATCGTCCAGACTGGTGAGCGCACCGAAGAGAACCCCTATCCCTTCAAGTTAGAGTCTGAAAACCCCACTTACTTTATCTGCGAAGGGCCAGGTTCCGAAGAAGTCTCCGCAGAAGATTCTGAAAGCGGAGTACACCATGCTTATCCCGGTAAATTCAACCCTATTTTGGGTATAGAAAAAGGTCAAGGACAATCTCAAAATCGTGGACTCACGCTCAAAGGACCCAAACAATATTGGTTGTTCGGAGAAAGGCAAGCCGACGAATTTCAATTATCCTTCATGGGCAACACTCCCGAAGTCTGGAGACAAATGGGGAGAGCTTTGGGCAACGGTTGGGATGATAATGTCTATAAAGCTGTTTGGATGCTCATTCACCTCAAATTCGAGATGAGCCAACCCATCGATACCGTCAACATTATCGGTTGGAGTCGGGGAGCAGTCACCTGTTTAAAAATAGCCAACAAGCTTTTTGAAGTATTTGAAGATACCCTCAACGTTAATATCTTTGCCATTGACCCAGTACCAGGCGGCTATACTAGCAGAACCCTGGATATGCTAGCCATTCCCCCCAACGTCCGCAACTACTTGGCAGTTCTCGCCCTAGATGCAGACGGTGGTAACTTTCAACCCACAGATCGCACTGAAATTAAACTCCTTGCACCCAAGAGCGAGCATAGCAAAGGTGGCAATCCAGATAGCCTCAATCCCGAACATATCAAGCCACACGTCCATTTTTTACCCATACCCGGCAATCATTCTGATGTCGTTAATGTTAACCTCAGTCATCCACTGGTAAAAAACAGTGCGACTTTATGTCGGCATCTGGCATGGCAGTTTTTAACTGCACATGGGACTCCTATGGCAGAGGAATTTAAGCTATCTAGCGATGAAGTTAACCAACTCTACAACGAAATGATGCCAAAACTCAGCGAAATTGCCAAGGCAGCTTCATCGGGAGGATTTCTAAGTATTGTCGAAGGCTGGAAAACCGAACGGGCAGTCCGCAAGCACCGAGGCGATTACGTTCGCGAACCCGATAAATACATCAACGAACACCACCGCCTTTGCGCCCTCAAGCAAGACTATTCCCCCGTGCCAAAGTCTGATATCACGTTTTTACCAGAAGAATGGACTGAATGGAAAGAAAGTAAAGAGCTAGATCTACCAAAAGAGCAATCCCATTTACAACTAATGGGAATAACTGCGTAAACTTGCCCCCCCTCCTTAAACCCACATTTATTACCGAGGAAAGTGAGCGCCCTTAATTG
Source organism: Kastovskya adunca (assembly GCF_059505785.1). Taxonomy (NCBI): domain Bacteria; kingdom Bacillati; phylum Cyanobacteriota; class Cyanophyceae; order Coleofasciculales; family Coleofasciculaceae; genus Kastovskya; species Kastovskya adunca. The sequence continues at coordinate 62,530 of NZ_JCACLG010000049.1, forward strand.
AGTCTTGACTTTACCACCCTTGGCATCATTCCTCAAGCGCGATCACCCCTCTATTTTTATTTGAATTGAGACAACTTTGAAGAAGTGGAGGGAGCGATCGCACTCCACCTATCACGAAATCGCTTTCCTCTGTCAGAAATCGTTGTTCGAGGCTTCTTTAGCTCAAAAAAATCTGCTGTTTAGGGATTCCCGCCGCAACTCTCATCTACAGCAATTCCTTTATATAAGCCATCATGCAGCAATGAGCGAGCAAGCGCTCGATAATATCGATGTGTAATGTAACAAAGTTCCATAGATACGATAACCCTGTTGCCATCCCGTTTCCACCAAAAGGTAGCGAGTCTCCTGCTATACGGCTACGCCAACGCGAAGACAGCTCCCGTACTAATTCCACTTGGACTTCTTCGTCGCCACCCAAAAAGTTAGCCTAATCTTCCAGCACTTTTTCGTTCATGTCCCGATACAGAAGTTTTAGTGAATCCATCGGACAAATTCCTCCTTCAATATATCGAAAGTCATTAAACCAATAAATTAGCTCGCTATGCGATCGCGAAAATACCTCACGTACAACTGGCAACTCACCGTCGCCCGATCGCCTACAAGATGCACCAACCCCATACTTTGCAACTTAAACGCCTCCACCAAATCCAACTCCACAGGTGCCTTGCTCCTCACCACCTCACCAAACGCTGCTGCCAACGAAGGCTCTTGTTGCAGGTTCCATAATTGTCGTTGTAAGTGATTGCTATAAATTCCCCCTGTTGTAGAGGACGTTTGCCACACCTGCTTGAGATGGACATCCCCACGTCCAATGTGATATAGTCCAACCCGAACTAAAAAGGGATTCCCACCCACGAAATCCGTCAGTTGCTGTGCCTCCTCATCTGACCAATCCAGTTCATGCCGTCGAGCCAAATCTTGCACCTGTTCGCTTGTGAATGGCGGCAGCTCAATCGGTAGCCCCACATTTAAGTCTGATTTATTGGCACTCAGCGAGATATAAATTTCGGTAGAGCATACCACAACTAACCGGAGTTTTCGCCAAATTTCCCGATTCTTTGCCTCCTCATGCCAGGTTCGCAAAAGTCCAAAAAAATCACTCGCCAAGTCAGGATAGGAGAACAAGCGATCGACATCATCTAAACCTAGCACCAGAGGCTGGGCGATTGAGGCTAGCAAATACTGCTCAAAGTACATCTTGCAGCTAACAATACTCCCAAAAGCCTCATCCCAATAGTCCCCTAGCTGATTAGGGAGTTGCAAACCTAGGCTCACGTTAGCGCAGAACCATCGTAAGAATAGCTCCAAATCTTGGAAAATCTTTCCATCGGCTAACTGAAAGCTTAAAGACACCGTTCGTAAGCCAAGATTTGCGCCTTGATCGAGAATCCTCGACATTAGCGAAGTTTTCCCCATCCGTCTGGGAGCTTTGAGCCGGATGAGCGCCCCCGATTGTAAAATTGTCTTGTAACACTCAGACTCTATCGGGGGACGCTCCACATAAAAGGATGAATCCAGAGGTACTTGACCACCCGGTAATTCCAGCTCTATAGCTTTCTCTGGCTGTGTATTGTCTGATACCTCAACCTCCTCTATCTGAGGAGAGACCCGGAAATAATCAGTTGGCTTTAAAGTCAAATTAAAAGCACTGAAGCAGCTTTTTAGGGTTTTCTTATCAACCCTAGCTTCGCAGGCATATACCTTCATCAGAGTATTCACAACCAAGCCCGTGCGATCGCTCATATCTTCGAGAGTATACCGATTGCCGGAGTTTTCAAAAAATTCTGCTTTAGATATTGCGGTCTGTAACTTCTGAAATCCCTGTGATGTCAGGATTACACCACGCCTGCGCTTATCTTTGTTTCTTGTCAGCATCCTATCGTTAGTGTTTAACCTCTTTGCTCCTCTTTAGATTTACTTTATAAATAGCCTCTTAACCGTGACTCACCAGGAATTCCCTTCCTCTAACCCAGTGCAGCAACAGCGAAGCGCATTGCTATTGCGGAGTAGGGAGGGGATGGAAGGAAGGGTGGCTTCGTGCTGCATCACCAATTTCCTAGGAGGGAGCGAGTCAATCTGGTGAACTTGTATGCCCAATCTTTTTTTATTTGTGCAGGATTAAAAACAAAAAAAATAGCTGTCTCCACCAGGAAACAGCTATTTCAGTAATTAGGCGAACATTGCTCGCCCTAGTAGAGAATTAGTAGTCGAAGTCACCGCCCATGCCAGCACCAGCGCCAGCAGCGCCATCCTTCGGCTCAGGCTTATCCACAACGATGCACTCGGTGGTTAGCACCATACCAGCGATAGATGCCGCGTTTTGCAGAGCAGAACGAGTCACCTTAGCAGGGTCAACGATACCAGCTTCAAACATATCAACGAACTCGTTGGTAGCTGCGTTGTAGCCGACGTTGAAGTCTTTTTCCTTCACCCGTTCAGCAATAACAGCACCGTTTTGACCAGCATTCTCAGCAATTCGCTTCAGAGGTGCAGCCAAGGCACGAGCGACGATCAACGCACCCGTTAGAGCTTCATTTTTCAGATTCTCGTTTGCCCAAGTTTCCAACTGAGGAGAAAGGTGAGCCAGGGTTGTACCACCACCGGGGACAATACCTTCTTCAACGGCTGCTTTGGTAGCGTTGATAGCATCTTCCAAGCGCAGCTTGCGGTCTTTCATCTCGGTTTCGGTAGCCGCACCAACTTTGACTACAGCGACACCGCCAGCCAGTTTAGCCAAGCGCTCTTGCAGCTTCTCTTTGTCGTAAGAAGAGTCAGTTTCTTCGATTTGACGACGGAGCAGCTCACAACGGCTCTTAACCTCTTTCTCGTTGCCTTCGGCGACGATGGTGGTGTTGTCTTTGGTTAGGGTGATGCGACGGGCTTTACCCAGCATTTCTAGCTTGGTATTGTCCAGCTTCAGACCTGCATCTTCGGTGATCAGTTGACCACCAGTGAGGACAGCAATGTCTTCCAGCATCGCTTTACGGCGATCGCCAAATCCAGGAGACTTAACTGCGGCGACGTTCAGCACACCACGCAGACGGTTGACTACTAGGGTAGCTAGGGCTTCTTTCTCGATGTCCTCAGCAATAATCACTAAGGGACGACCGGAACGAGCCACCTGCTCTAGCACGGGTACAAGGTCTTGTACCAGGGTAATTTTCTTATCGGTGATTAAGATGAAAGGCTCATCAAAGACGGCTTCCATCCGCTCCATATCAGTGGCGAAGTAAGGAGAGATGTAGCCTTTGTCAAAGCGCATCCCTTCGGTGATTTCCAGCTCGGTGGTCATCGACTTCCCTTCTTCTAGGGAGATGACGCCTTCTTTACCGACTTTGTCCATCGCATCGGCGATCATCTGACCGACTTCATCGTCGTTCCCGGCAGAGATAGCACCGACTTGGGCGATCGCTTTAGAATCTTCGATTTGCTTGGCGTGTTCAGCAATTCTTTCCACCAAGAAGCCTGTGGCTTTGTCAATACCGCGCTTCAGGGAGATAGCATTGGCACCAGCCGCGACGTTCCGCAAGCCTTCTTTGACCATGGCATGTGCCAGCACGGTTGCGGTTGTGGTACCGTCACCCGCCGCATCGTTGGTCTTAGAAGCGGCTTGACGAATCAAAGCAACGCCAGTGTTTTCGACGTTGTCTTCTAGTTCGATTTCTTTAGCAATGGTGACGCCGTCATTAACAATCTGCGGCGCACCGAATTTCTTCTCTAAAACAACGTTGCGACCTTTAGGGCCAAGGGTAACAGCAACGGCTTCCGCTAGGATATCCATACCTCTTTCGAGGGCGCGACGAGCATTCTCGTTGTAAATGATGCGTTTAGCCATATTAGTTGTTTGTTGGTGTGAGTGGTTATGTGGTGAGTTACGGGTTAATTAATTACAGGTTTTTAGTTTTAAAAACCAAAAACTTAAACTAAAAACTAGGAAACGACGGCAAGAATATCTTTTTCAGAAAGTAGAACGTACTCTTCATTGCCTAGCTTGACGTCAGTACCCGCATACTTGGAGTAAAGAACCTTGTCGCCAACTTTCACTTCTGGCTCTTGACGAGACCCATCATCGTTGCGCTTTCCAGGGCCAACGGAGACGATTTCACCAATTTGGGGTTTTTCTTTAGCATTGTCTGGTAGCAAGATTCCACCAGCAGTTTTTTCTTCAGCGGCGCTTACTTTTACGAAAACGCGATCGCCTAATGGTTTAACGGTTGAAACACTTAGAGTTACAGCTGCCATACATTTCTCTCCACTTCATCTACTGTAGGAGTTAAGTTAGCACTCTCAACCCCTGAGTGCTAATTTATCTAAAATAAGCCAGTGAGCGCAACAAAATCATGGGTACGGGTTCCCGAACTTATGTATGATAGCGGCGCAAAGACAGCCAGCTAGCTTTCACAGAACTATAGGTACAATGCCAGCAGAAAAAAGCGATCGCCAAGCCCCAGCCCTAACCCTTTCCCAAAACGCCGTTAACTCAGAAGCCACACCAAACGTGACAGCGGAAAGTAAGCCAGACGATTTAACACTCAGCGTACAAAGCCTAAAACTCGATCGAATTCAACGACACGTTTTCATCTGTGCTGACCAGACTGTGGCTAAATGTTGCACCAAAGAAAGCAGCATCGAAGCCTGGAACTACCTAAAAAAACGCCTCAAGGAACTGAAACTCGACCAACCAACCAACGAGCGTCCTAGCTGTGTCTTCCGCACCAAAGCGAACTGTCTGCGTGTTTGCACAGCAGGGCCAATTTTAGTCGTCTATCCCGATGGGGTCTGGTATCGCCATGCCACTCCCGACGTCATCGAGCAAATCATTCAAGAGCATCTCATCGGTAACAACGTTGTAGAGGAATATGCCTTTTTGGTTCATCCTTTACCCCAACCGGAGTGTCTTCCTGTTAACGCGGCTGATCAGGCAAAGAAAGACGCCGCACCAAGCTCAGACACTCCGGGAGAACAGGATACAAAACCCGCTAATCCTTAGGGATGCACGACCGAATTTTCCGGTAATTATTCACCGGAAGTTAGACCAAAAAAGCGATCGCCAGGATTAAGAGCCTTTTAAGCTATATGACGGCTTTAGCATAAGTTTTTTTAAACTCAGTACACTAGCATAAGACCTACATCGCCTACGTAAGTTCTAGGATTTACGAGACTGTCCTCAGTGAAACCCTCTGCCCATTTTGCTCTCCAAAGTAAGGAAAAATTACATCTTTCCTGTGTGAACTCACTGAGTAGCGGTAAAGTTAGTAACGAGTAATGATCTCGTGGATAATACATAGAAGGCAATTAGCTAATTTTCAGCAAGCAAGGCATGATGAGTGTCATAGTATGAAAGAAAACGGTGTCCAAGAGAATAAGCGACTGCTGCTGATTGATGACGACCCCAATCTCATCTTGCTAGTCAAGGATTATTTAGAGTTTCGTGGGTACGAAGTGATCACGGCTGAGAATGGTCGGGAAGCACTCTTAGTCTTAGAGCAAGAAGTCCCCGACATGATCATTTGTGATGTGATGATGCCGGAGATGGATGGTTATGCTCTGGTAGAACATGTCCGACAAGACCAGAAAACCAGCTGGATTCCCGTGCTATTTCTCTCTGCCAAAGGTCAAAGTCAAGACCGAGTTAAAGGGCTGAGTACAGGGGCTGATGTTTACATGGTCAAACCCTTTGAACCGGAAGAACTAGTTGCCCAAGTCGAGTCATCCCTAAAGCAGGCTAGCCGTCTAATTCATCACTCTGGCACAGGTGCAGATAGCGGGCCAAAACTTCAGGTTCCTGCTGATGTTGAGTTGACGCCAACTGAGTTGAAAGTCGTGCAATTTGTTGCCCGAGGCATGGCAAATCGTGAAATCGCCGAGAAACTCAATGTCAGTCAACGAACCATTGAGAGCCATGTTTCTAACATGCTAGGTAAAACAGGACTTCATAACCGAACGGAGTTAGCACGTTGGGCAATTGAAAGCAATATGGCTTGAAGTAGGTAAAGGTTAATAGTTAGAAGAAATGGTTAAAAGCAACAGGGCTTACCAACCATCTTCTTCTGAATTAGCTCCCCTCCAAGTCTCCAAATCCATTTCATCTAAGTAGATCAACGCGCTTTGAATTTGGCGGTTTGATCCTCGTAGCTCTAGATCAAACCAGCCGTCATCGCGTGCATTTGCCCCTAACAGAGCCGCTGCGATATTGACCGTGACACCGTGGTGAGAAACTAGCCGTGAAATAATAGGTTCGTCGTTGTATTCTTTCGGAATGCGGATGCGGATGCGAGTTTGAGTCGGTCTGTCGGCTCCTTGATCATTCTGAGTTAATGACGATGCAACTAGGGGCTCTTCATGTAATTTTTCGGGATTGTTAAGGGTCATAGCAACTTCTATTCAACCTCCTCAATTCGGGTTTTACGTTCGAGGATTTCTTTGAGTACTAACGTTACAAAGGCAAGTCCTGCAAGCAGCACAGCGGCGGAAAAGGCAGATTGCGTTAGGTATTGTTTATAGTTTTCTTCCACAAACAGCGGTAGGGTTTGGGTTCTACCAATGATGTTGCCAGAGACAACTGATACAGCACCGAACTCCCCCATAACTCTGGCATTGGTTAAAATCACACCATACAAAAGCCCCCAACGGATATTAGGCAGGGTGACACGCCAGAAAATTTGCCAGTTGTTCGCTCCTAAAGTTTTTGCCGCTTCTTCTTGCTCAGAACCCACTTCTTCTAAAACTGGAATGACTTCGCGAGCAACAAACGGCATAGAGATAAACGCACTTGCTAGCACCATTGCAGGTAGGGCAAAAATCACTTGAATATTTGCTCCCTGCAAGAAGGGGCCAAACCAACCACTCCGTCCGTAAAGCAGCACAATCATCAAGCCTGCAACGACGGGAGAGACGGCAAAGGGAATATCTAATAGGCTCACAACTAAGGCGCGTCCCCAAAATTGATGCCGCGCGATCGCCCATGCTGCACATAGCCCAAATACCATATTGATCGGCACAACAATCACGGCAATGATCAGAGTCAGCTTAACGGCATTAAGAAAAGCAGGTTCTGTCAGATTGGCGAAAAACGGATCAACCCCACCTTGAAAAGCTTGTACAAAGACATTAATGGCGGGAATAAATAAGACTAAGCCTAAATAGGTAAGCGCTATCCCAATCAAAACAGGTTTAACCCAGGCTTTCTCTCGGTTTGCCTGCAATGGTTTTTCCGTAGAAGTTCCTGGCTGAAAAACCTCTCCTAAATCAGAGTTCATAACGTCGCCCCCAAGCTTGTAACAGATTGATTGCCAACAAAATTAATAGGGAAATCCCTAACAGCACCGTGCCAATCACAGTTGCACCTTCATAGTCATACTGTTCTAACCGCTGGAAAATCAGCACCGAAGCGATTAAGTCACGAAAGGGAATATTCGCAGCAACAATCACCACCGAACCATACTCCCCAACCGCACGGGAAAACCCTAATGCCACACCTGTCAACATCGCCGGGATCAGGGGTGGTAGCAAGACTCGCCAAAAGGTTTGCCATTGCGAGGCTCCCAAACTCCATGCTGCCTCTTCCATTTCCGGCTCTAGTTCCTGCAACACAGGTTGCAATGTCCGCACCACGAAGGGCAAGGAGATAAACAGCATGGCAACGCCGACTCCCAGACGAGTGAACGCAACTTTGATTCCCAATGGTGCCAGCAAAGAGCCAATCCAGCCGTTCTCGCTGTACACCGTTGCCAGTGTCAAACCAGCCACAGCGGTTGGGAGGGCAAAGGGCAAATCGATCGCCGCATCAATCAACCGTCGGAAGGGAAAGTCATAGCGGACTAACACCCAAGCAATTAACACGCCAAAAACGGCATTGATCAGTGCTGCCACCAAGGCTGTGACAAAGGTAACCTCATAGGCAGCCAGTGCAATCGGGCTGGTGGCAATGCTCCAGAACTTGCTGGGGCTGACCATGCTTGCTTTCAAGAGCAATGCCGATACGGGTAACAGCAGCATGATCGTGAGATACCCGATCGTAATCCGCCAAGGCAAAGAAAGCTGAGTAAGCTGGCGGACTGAATTTTTCCAAGCTGGAGTTCGTTGAGAGGTAGAAGTCATGAACAACTCAATAAAATTAAAAAGTCGGCTTTCTTTTCGTGCTTTTTAAATTCCCTACTGAATACGAGATTGGATTTCGTCAAAGATGGCACCATCGGCAAAGAACTTCTCCTGGACTGCGTTCCAACCTCCCATGTCTTGAACAGTAAATAGGGTTTTGACCTTGGGAAACTGAGTTGCTACTTCCTTTGCCACGGTTGGGTTTACAGGGCGAAGTCCAGCTTTGGCAAATTCCCGTTGCGCTTCTGGGGTAAAGAGGTACTGCACAAAGGCTTCAGCAACTTCTCTGTTGCCGTGTCTATCGACGTTTTTATCCACTACAGCAACGGGATTATCAATCGAAATATTTACGTCAGGCACCACATAAGGAAGTATTAAGCCATGTTTTGCTGCCAGAATAATTTCATTTTCGTAGTTAATCAGCGCATCGCCTTGCCCTTGCTTAAAGAAGGCATCGCTGGCTTCACGAGCGTCTCTGGGAAGGGCGGGAACGTTTTTGTAGACCTTGCTGGTAAAGTCTAGGGCTTCGCCAACTTGCCCAGACTCACTGGAGGCGTCATCTCCCGCCTGAGTCACTGAACCCCACAAGGCAAGGAAGTTCCACCGCGCACCGCCGGAAGTTTTGGGATTAGCGGTAACGACACTAATATTATCTTTGGCTAAGTCTTCCCAGGAGTTAATTCCTTTGGGATTGCCTGGGCGAGTAACAATTGCCCCAACTGATTGAAAAAGAATCGAATTGTTCGGTGCTTCTTTTTCCCATCCCGGTTCAATCAGTCCGGCTTTTTCTATTTTCTTTACGTCTAGTGCTAACGCCAAGGAAACGACATCGGCGTTTAATCCATCAATCACAGCACGGGTTTGAGCGCCAGAGCCACCGTAGCTTTGATAGATAGTCACGTCCTGGTTATGTTCTTGTTTCCACTTTTTTGCGAACTGGGGAATGATTTTTTCGTATGCTGCTCTGGTAACAACGTTGGAGACGAGGGTTAGCTCAACTCGGTCTTTTCCTGCGGAGGTAACGGGGGCAGAGCAGGAGGCGATCGCTACACTGAAACTAACCCCTACTAAAAAGAAGCACGCAAACTTTTTGAGGGGAGCTAGGTGTAGCCAGTTTGGGAGCCATTGACTCTTTAATAGCGGTGACGATCGCTGAGTGATTTTTTGCCATAAGTGCATAGAACGTCCTCGTCTTAATCCCCAGTTAATCGGTCGGGATACCGGACTTAGTAGGTATGACAATAGATACTAACGCAGACGAAGACTTTTTTGTGCAATTTGCCATAAATTTCGTCGAGTTAACCCGATAGCCAGCAGATGCTTTCCCTTGTAGAAGGAGTCAGGGCGATCGCCACAGCTAATTATCCAGAATCTGAAACAAGTAAAATCTTCAGAAGCCCAGGCAGTGGTTCACAGAATTTGATATATTGTTTTTAGCTGCTGGTGTAACTCAGTTGGTAGAGTAGCTGATTTGTAATCAGCCTGTCGCAGGTTCAAATCCTGTCACCAGCTTTTAAAAGTTCTCAAAAAATTGAGCGATCGCTATATTTCAACGTCAATTCATGACTTGGCAGCGATCGCTCTCAAAGCTTTTCCGATTCTGACCTTGCTGTTGATCCATACAAGCGGAAGCAATTACTTATAAATCATCCAGCGTCATCTTATTCATCACCTTGCCCGATGGAGGCGATCGCGCTCAAAACCTCCACTCAACTTAGCGAAAATTATTTGGGTTCAGGCGAGGATTAGCAGGCGTCCGAACACCACCATTTAACCGGGTACCTGTACCACCATCGGCTCGGTCTAAAAATGGACGCAGGTTAATACTGTTACTTTGTCCAACACGCTCATTTCCTACCCCTAACACAGATAAGCCTTGGTTCAAAATTTGATTCAGTAGTTGGGAATTGCTACCCCGACCGACAAAAGTATTCACGGCTTCTGTTTCCTGACCACTATCAGCAATCGTTAAGTTCTGGAAAACGCGATCGCGTATAATTCCTGGATCTTGACCTGGAGGTACCGTTAGGACAATCCGACAACTAGGATCTTGCTGCGTGGTCACACAAACGATGTTGTGGTTATTTTCAACCGCCGTCTGCATTTCCAGCAAACCATCAGGACGATAAGACTCTAAGCGATCGCCAATCGTGTTGCAACGGCGTTCAGGCGTCCAGCCTCCACCCAATTCACTCGGTACTGCCCAAGGGTAGGCTTCATCCGGTTGACTTTGAGGGTAATAGATAACCGTGTATTTTCCATTCAAAAGCTGGCAAGCAAACCGATTCACATCATTAGCCTCCGAAGTCTGAGACTCTGTTTCTACCTCTACATTCTGAGCCAATACCTGTGTCTGACTGGGAGCGATCGCTGTAGCCGAGGTACTACTTCCTAGTAAAGCTGCTACACCAACCGAAAAACCCAGCCACTTAAACCCCAAAAGACAATTAAAGCGCTGTGGCATCACTAAAACTCCACTTCTAAATTGCTTGCCATTAATATCGGCATCATAGCCTCTGTTCTAGCTTGACGCCTACTAAAAACTACTAATCTCCCCAAGTTTTTAGCTATTCTAAATAGTAGGAAATAATTTACTGTTGTGGATATATTATTCGCCTATAATTATTTTACAAATGGTCAATCTAAAATAGAAAGCCAATATTAAAACTAGATATATATATAAAATTAAAGAGATAGGGTATTTATTATTCTCAAGTTAGTAGCTTTCTATCTGCAATATCTAAAATTACTAGATACTGGCGTAGATTGCAGAAAAACGGAAATCTTTCTACCTTTCAACCACAGGAGCCGTATTCTATAAACCTGCTCTCCCACAGTCTCAGCTGTTCCCATCATCAATGTCAGCTTTGTGCTCAGCCAACATACCTATCAGAGCCGAACTTTCAGCTCAAGTTATCAATCCAAGTATTTTTATAAACCAATTTTTTAATAAATCTTTATATAATCTGATAAGTATCTTATACTACAAAAAGACAATAACAAGGAGCAATTACAACGATGGTGGAGGCAACAAAGCCACTAACAGTCCCAAGAGAATTACTGGAGACCCCTGGGTACCGCAGTCCCACCTTTGTAATGTTTGTGAGTTCGCTCTTGATGGTCGTGCTATCAAACTTTGGTTATTGGCTCTGGAACTGGCCAGATTGGTGCTGCTTTACCACCAACGTTCTTGCCCTACATTTGGCAGGGACAGTAATTCACGATGCCTGTCATAATTCCGCTCATCGCAATCGTATTATTAATGCCATCATGGGGCATAGTAGTGCGTTGCTGTTAGCGTTTTCTTTTCCTGTATTTACGCGGGTTCATTTGCAGCATCACGCCAATGTTAACCACCCAGAAAACGACCCGGATTACTTTGTTTCTAGAGGAGGGCCGTTGTGGTTAATCAATGCCCGGTTTCTCTATCACGAAATATTCTTTTTCAAGCGCAGATTATGGCGTAAATATGAATTATTAGAATGGTTCTTGAGCCGTTTATTTGTCGGGAGTATTTTCTATATTGCCTGTACTCATGGCTTTTTAGGCTATATCCTTAATTTTTGGTTTATCCCGTCCGCCATCGTGGGACTAGCACTGGGGTTATTTTTTGATTACTTACCCCATCGCCCTCATCAAGAGCGCGATCGCTGGAAAAATGCCAGAGTTTACCCCAACCGTGTCTTAAACTTGCTAATTGGGGGACAAAATTACCACCTGATTCATCATTTGTGGCCGTCTATTCCCTGGTACAACTATCAATCGGCTTACTACGTGGCTAAACCTCTTTTAGATGAGAAAGGCTGCGAGCAATCCTTAGGACTGCTGAGACCAAAAGACTTCTGGCATTTTATCTACGATATATTTGTCGGCATTCACCTGTTTGCTAAACCCGACAACAAGCAAATAGAAAAGGCTTAAGCTAAACAAGTAAGGCGAGACCCCCGGCTTCCCTAAGAAGTCGGAGATCCCAAGCGCTAGCATCTCGCAAGTTCAGCAAACCAAGGGGAGCAGATCTGACAGGCTCCCTTTTTTGTTATGGCAATTTTTGGGATGAATTAATTTTATTTCTGATTGGGCATTACCGACGATGATCTGACGCTGAGATGTTATCGGTAGCGGGATTGTCTCGCTGACGAAGTGGGTAAAGCTACTTGAGACTGGCTCCAATCAGGGCGAAGATTTTTTGCTTGACGGAGATAGGGATGGTAAATTTCTGCTTGTAATGCTGGAGTATTGACGTGAATCAGAAACCGGATGCAACGCTCTAAACTGCCTTCAACGTGCATCTGCTGAACATCTAACAAAGGAACATTATCCCACTGGGGACGTTCTCGTGCGATCGCTGCGGGGAAAATCGCATCTAAGTCTTTTGTCGTTGTGAAGATGGCACTGATAACTTCTTCGTAGTCGATCTGGTTATGAGTTTCCAGTTCGTTTAGCAATTCTGACACTGCCTCTCGAATTGCCTCAACTGTATTAGCTGAGGCAGTTGTTGCTCCACGGATTGCTCTGACTCGCCACTCCACGTTAAATCCTCCTTTTCTAGGGACTGGGAATTAGGAAAAATCAAAAAAACTAGAGCATTTACTAGCTCCTGAGACAAGGTCAGCGTCTCTTTAATAAGAGCTGCTTGGCGCTACTTCTTTTGATTTCCCTATCCCCCTTAATTAAGGTCTGTATAACCACAAGGGCTGACCACTAGTAGACAGTTCAAATTCTACCCAGTCTATACCAGCCGATAGTGCTGATGCTCTTTGTCCACTAGATACAAGGCGATTCCAGAAAGGTTTGGGTTCCTCAATGGTGTGACACTTGGTTTTTTCTGGGTCAAGCCCAGCTAGTTCTGCCACCCAACGGCGGGCATCTTCCTCAGTACCCAGTCGGTCAACAACCCCTAACTCTAAGGCTTGCTCTCCTGTGAAAATTCGACCATCAGCAAAGCTTCTTACTTTTTCTACCGTCAGTCGGCGTCCCTCGGCAACTGTTTGAACAAATTGGTGATAACTTGTATCAATTAGTTCTTGCAGAATATTTTTTTCTGGCTCAGTCAGTTCCCGATCGAAGGCGAGAATGTCTTTGTAGGGGCCAGATTTAATCACTTTGAAGGAAACGCCAATTTTATCGAGCAGGCGTTCTAAGTTATTCCCGCGCAGAATCACACCGATGCTACCGGTGATCGTGCCGGGGTTGGCGACAATATGTTCTGCTCCCACGCCGATATAAACGCCACCTGATGCTGAGATATTGCCAAAGCTGGCAACAATTTTGACTTTCTCTCGCAGGCGCAGCAAAGCACTATAAATTTCTTGGGAGTCGCCAACGGTACCGCCAGGGCTATCAATTCGCAGTAGTAAGGCGGGATACTTTCTTTCTTCGACAGTACGCAGTGCATCCAGAACCCGTTTGCGGGTTGCACTAGCGATCGCACCTGTAATTTCAATACGGGCAATTTGCTTTCGAGTTTTGGGCTTAAAGGGCCAGACCATGGGTGATTTTAGGAACGAATCTTAAATGTGAGAAGTGGGATAGTAAGGTCGCGACACACCCTACGCTAGGCGATCGCTGCAAATGTGCAAACCTTTCTCTAGTTTGCACGATTCAGCCAGGATTGGTGATTTTGTTGCTCGCTCATAGCTACTAGTGCTGGCGGAGAAACTTGTACAATTACTTAACAAAATTTAGGAATTGAGTACAATTCAAGAAATACACTTCTAAAAATTCATTTTTAATCGTTCTTTAGCCCACACCAAAGCAATCTTATGCAGCTTAAGCTCACTAACCAGCAATCTGTCTTTTCTGCCTTACTCCTGATTGCCCCCTTCTTTTTGTGGGCAACGGCAATGGTAGCAATGAAAAGCGTGATTCCTAATACAACACCGTTGTTTATGGCGGGGGTGCGTTTGTTACCTGCGGGAGCCTTGGTGTTGGGAGCCGCAATCTTCATGGGGCGTTCCCAACCGCAAGGCTGGAAAGCGTGGCTATGGATTAGCCTGTTTGCCCTAGTAGATGGGGCGATGTTTCAAGGATTTTTAGCTGAAGGATTGGTGAAAACCGGGGCAGGTTTGGGGAGCGTGATGATTGACTCCCAACCCCTAGCCGTGGCAATTTTATCGGCGTGGCTGTTTGGCGAAGTCATTGGGCTGTGGGGCTGGCTGGGACTGGGTATTGGTATTTTCGGCATCAGCTTGATTGGCTTACCGGACGAGTGGATTTTTAATCTCCTACAAGGCAAGGAAATTACGGCATCTGTAGGTTTCCAGCAGCTATTTGAGAGTGGCGAGTGGCTAATGTTGTTAGCGGCGCTGTCGATGGCATTGGGAACGGTGATGATTCGCTTTGTCTGCCGTTACGTCGATCCGGTGATGGCGACAGGTTGGCATATGGTTTTGGGCGGGGCGATCATGTTTGCCCTTTCTGGTGTTTGGGAAACTCAGCAGTGGGTGCAGCTCGACTTCTCTAGCTGGATGGCGCTAGCGTACTCGACGATTTTTGGCAGTGCGATCGCCTATGGGTTATTTTTCTACTTTGCCTCTCAGGGAAATCTCACCAGCTTGAGTTCTTTGACCTTTCTTACACCCGTTTTTGCTCTTTTATTAGGAAATTTAATCTTATCTGAAGTCCTAAGCCCCTTACAGTGGATAGGAGTCAATTTTACTTTAATTAGCATCTATTTAATCAATCAACGAGAAAATCTGGCACAGCGATCGCCTAGCCAGCTAAATACTCAATCAATCGCCTCAGAAACAGCGACTCAGGAAATAGAAAATGAGTTGGACGAGAAAAAGCCACTACCAGACGCCTCTAAATCACCTCTTAGGGTCTGATCAATCAGACACCGAAATGTTGCACAATCGTTAGTAGACTTAGAAAACAATAGCAATACGGTTATTCTCTACTTTGGTGCTTTAAGGAAGGCGAGGGGCGAACGTCTACTAACCA
Source organism: Kastovskya adunca (assembly GCF_059505785.1). Classification (NCBI taxonomy): domain Bacteria; kingdom Bacillati; phylum Cyanobacteriota; class Cyanophyceae; order Coleofasciculales; family Coleofasciculaceae; genus Kastovskya; species Kastovskya adunca. The sequence continues at coordinate 77,572 of NZ_JCACLG010000049.1, forward strand.
AAATTTCTTGATGGTGCATCAGTCCTGAACTTGATAGGTTACGAATCAATTTTCTGCACTTGATGCAGTTACGATTGAGCTAGTTTAGTTCAAGTAATTTCTAGACGGGTAACACTGGCTGCACCCTTAAGACCTTGCTTAGTCTATGATTCGCTACCGATTTACTGTACTTATAGCTACCTGCATTACCTGCCTGGGTATTAATCCCAGTTCCAGCCGCCCCTCCGAATTCTTGGGGCTAGCGAATGCCTGGACTGCTGCCAAGGTCTACCCCCTAGAAGTGGCGCAAGCGCCTCCAGTGTCTGCCAATCAACCAGTACTCCAATTAGGCGATCGCGGCGCACCCGTCATTGAGCTGCAAAAACAGCTAATTACCCTCGGCTACTACGATGGCTTAGCTGATGGCACCTACGGCGAAAGTACACAAAGTGCCGTCTCCGAATTTCAAACCTCAATCGGTTTAGTTGCCGATGGCGTCGCCGGGCAAGCAACTCGTAACAGCCTAAAACAACGTGCAGAGGCCGAGCCAACGGCGTCAGCCACCCCAGCAAACCCGACAACAGATGCGGCACAAGCTAGCCCAGGAAGGAAAATTCCTTGGGTATTGGTTGGTACAGGCGTCGCCCTTGTCACCCTAGGTGGAGGACTTTTCTTGCTACTCAGGTGGTTTAATAGCCCTCCAAAAACCGCCCTTCCCAAATCGACCTCCAGACAAGACGATAAATTTTTACTCAGCAATCTAAATGCCAGTCCGCAAGACTTCCAAGAAGAGGCGCGGCATCATGAAGTTGATAGTAATGGGCACCTCGCTGCTGTTTCACCCGTTGCCGATACAAATAATCCCGACAATCGAGCCAGCCGCCAGAATCCTAATGATTCCATCCCCCTGCAAAAAACTACTCGCCTTGCCAAAATCAATATTGTTGATGCTTTAATCAAAGATTTACAAGCACCTGACCCAACAAAGCGGCGGAAGGCTATTTGGGAACTTGCTCAACGGGGGGATTCCAGGGCAGTACAACCCCTGATAGACTTGATGGTTGATTCTGATTCCAAGCAGCGCAGCTTAATCCTAGAAGCGTTGTCGCAAATTGGTACAAGAACCCTCAAACCGATGAATAGAGCCTTAGCAATTTCTCTGCAAGACGAAAACGCCGAGGTACGGAAAAATGCCATTCGGGATGTCACCCGCATTTATGAATTAGTCTCGCAAGCTAGCCAATTACTCTGCCATGCGGCTGATGACCCCAACCCGGAAGTTCAGGATACAGCCCGCTGGGCATTAAACCAACTCAACCGCATCCACAACGCATCTACATTAGATAGTTTGCCGCCTTCCAAAAGCTCGGACAATCCGAAGGAGTAGCAGCCACTTTGGGAGTCCTGAGTCCTGAGTCCTGAGTCCTGAGTGAAGTATGAAGGATGAAGTATGAAGGGTGAAGTATGAAGTATGAAGTATGAAGGGTAAGAGGTTCTCCCCTGCACCCCTGCACCCCCGCTCCCCTGCACCCCCGCTCCCCTGCACCCCCCGCTCCCCTGCACCCCCGCTCCCCTGCACCCCCGCTCCCCTGCACCCCCGCTCCCCTGCACCCCCTCTCAGGACTAACAATAACTGACTAGTAACTGATGACCAAAAAACTTTTATTTGTCTCCACCTCCATTGGCACATTGGGGTCAGGGTTGGGGGGAGGGGTAGAGTTGACGTTGCGTAATATCGCCACTGAACTGGTGCAGCGGGGCTACAGGGTCACGATCGTAGCGCCTCAGGGATCTACAGCTTGGGGAATGCCTTTGGTAGAAATTGCGGGTTCCCATCAAATTAGCGCTCAAACTCAAGGACGCTCTGCTCCAGTCGTAATTCCCCACAATTCAGTCTTGGCGAATCTGTGGGATTACGCGCGACAAGTACAGGACAATTATGATCTGATTGTTAATTTTGCCTATGATTGGTTGCCGTTTTACCTGACGCCTTTTTTTAACTGTGCGATCGCTCATTTAGTCAGTATGGGTTCGCTAACAGATGTGATGGATGAGGCGATCGCACGGGTAGCAACGCAGTTTCCCGGTACGATTGGCGTTCACAGTTACGCTCAGGCTCAGACATTTCCCTTTGCGAGTCAGTGCCAATATTTAGGCAATGGTATTGATTTATCGCAGTACGACTTTTGCCAACACCCCTCAGCTGGGTTAGCTTGGGTGGGTCGAATTTCGTCAGAGAAGGGTTTAGAAGATGCGGTGGCGGCGTCGCAGATTACGGGAATTCCTATGAAGATTATGGGCTTTATGGAAAATAAAGCCTACTGGCAGCAAATTAACCAGGATTACCCAAACGCCCCTATTCACTATGAAGGATTTTTAGAAACGGCAGAGTTACAAAAGCGCCTAGGGGAATGTCGGGCGCTACTCGTGACGCCGCGCTGGGTGGAAGCCTTTGGCAATGTCGCTATTGAAGCCTTGGCTTGTGGTGTTCCAGCGATCGCCTATCGTCGCGGTGGGCCAGCGGAAATCGTCGAGGATGGGAAAACAGGCTTTTTGGTGGAACCCGACAGCGTAGAGGGGCTAGTAGCAGCAATTGGGCGCTTGGGGGAAATTGACCGTCAGCTTTGCCGTCAACGAGTGGTTAAGGAATACTCAAATCAAGCCATGGGCGATCGCGTTGAACATTGGTTCAACGACATTTTAGGCTGATCAGAGGCTAGGAACTAGACCATCAGCTACAGTAGTCTCTCCGTTCACACGGAGATATAAAGCACTTGATCTCATCCTTCTGACTCAAAAAGTCTACTGCTCCTGAGAGGTTATTAAAACTGAACAGGGCAACAATACTAACTAGAGTAAAGACAAAAATGCTGTCACTTTCTAGTGCGAAAAACCTGTACAGCTATGAGCGAGACATCAATTGAAGCCTTACTTGAAGATTTGAAAAACCCAGATGAGGCTGTTCGCAATCGGGCGACAGTAGAACTCTGGCGCATCTGGTTTCAGCAGAAGGGCATGTATGGTAGAGAACTCATTGAGCGGAGTCAGGTGCTGTTGACCTTTGGAGAAATTAAACAAGCTGAAGAACTGCTCACCGAACTGATTGAGAACCAACCAGATTTTGCAGAAGCATGGAATCGGCGTGGAGTCCTCTACTACATCATCGGAGAGTACGAAAAGGCAAAAAATGACTGCAATCGAGTTCTTGAGCTAAATCCGGTGCATTTCGGTGCATTTCACGGTCTAGGTCTGTGTTGTGCTGCATTAGGTGAGTATTACACCGCCATTCAAGCATTCCGCAACGCTTTAGAAATTCAGCCTTATGCCTTGATTAACCAAAAGCTGATTTTAGAATGTACCGCACGGTTAAATTGAATTTCACCTCAAAAAAGGAGATTTTCATAACAACGAGCCTGGGCGTCTTCCTTGGAAATCCACCAGTTCGGAGCCGATAAAATAGACTTTCCTCAAATATTTGCGTCTACAGCGCCTGTCGTTGGTGACGTTGAAATTTGAGTGCCAGTTGTGAATAAGGATAAACTTCTATTGAAATCTCTTAAGTGCCAGCCACCGCCACCGCTAAAACCGGGGGACTTGCTGCGGGTGATTGTTCCTAGCGGTGCTTTGCGAGAGTTTGAGGCGTTTCAACAAGGAATTGCGGTTTGGCGATCGCGTGGCTACAAAGTCGAGCTTCCGAGTAACTGGGATGCCAAGGACGGCTACCTCGCAGGCTCAGATTCCGAACGTCGCCGCCAACTCGCCGAGGCTTGGAACGACCCTGAATGTAAAGGCATTCTCTCTGCCAGAGGGGGCTACGGTAGCACTCGTTTGCTGGAAGATTGGACGTGGGAGCTACAGGAACAAACAGCCCTCCCTTACCACTCAGAACTCAGAACTCAGAACTCAGGACTCCCAAAGTGGCTAATCGGCTTTTCCGACATCACCAACTTACTCTGGAGCTTATCCCACATCGGCATCTCTGGCGTTCACGCACCTGTATTAACGACCATCGCCGCAGAACCCGAATGGTCAATTGAGCGGCTATTTAACTGGGTAGAAAAACACACCTTAGACCCCTTGCAAGGGAACGGCTGGGGAGGTGGTAAAGCGAGGGGAATTCTCCTCCCTGGCAACCTCACCGTGGCAACTCATCTCCTTGGCACTGCCATTATGCCCCCCTTAGAGGGCGTGATTCTAGCGCTAGAAGACGTGACAGAGGCTCCTTACCGCATTGACCGTCAGTTGACTCAGTGGCGGATGAGTGGGGCATTTAAAGGCGTTAAAGGAATTGCTTTAGGGCGGTTTAGCCGTTGTGAAGCTCCTTCAGGGATACCAAGTTGGAAAATTGAAGAAGTATTACGCGATCGCCTCAGTGGTCTCGGCATTCCCGTTGTTTCCAACCTCCCCTTCGGTCACGACGGTGTCAACGCCGCTCTCCCTGTTGGTGTTTTCGCCGAGCTGGATGGCGACAGGGGTTGCTTGAGCTTTGAGCCGAAGTAATGAAGCCCAGGAGCAAGGAGATGCGATGACACTACCCGTTCAATTTTCTAATCCTCGCCCCCAATCCCTACCCTTCAACCTTCCTCCAAACCTCCGAATAGACAAACCCGAAGTGATAAGCTAACAAATGCGTTTTAAAACTATCTGGGGAAAAGATTAGATGACTGGCTCAACCGAGGTTCCCTATCTGTTACGGGCAGCTCGTGGTGAAGTATTAAACCGCCCGCCTGTATGGATGATGCGGCAGGCAGGACGTTATATGAAGGTTTATCGGGATTTGCGGGATAAGTATCCTTCCTTTCGCGAACGCTCTGAAAAAGCAGACATTGCCATTGAAATTTCACTGCAACCTTGGCGAGCGTTTCAGCCGGATGGGGTGATCATGTTTTCAGATATTCTGACGCCCTTGCCAGGGATAGGTATTCCCTTTGAAATTATTGAAAGCAAAGGGCCAATAATTGACCCGCCTATCCGCACTCAAGAACAAATTGACAAGCTGCACCCTCTAAACCCAGAGGAATCGCTGCCGTTTATTAAACAAATCTTGCAGACGCTGCGCCAGGAAGTAGGCAATAAGTCAACCGTACTGGGCTTTGTAGGTGCGCCCTGGACGCTGGCAGCTTATGCGATAGAGGGAAAAACCTCTAAAAGCTACTCTGTCATCAAAGGGATGGCATTCTCTGAGCCTGACTTGCTGCATCAGTTTTTGGGCAAAATTGCTGATGCGATCGCTGTTTATGTCCGTTACCAAATCGACTGCGGTGCTCAAGTCGTCCAGATGTTCGACTCTTGGGCAGGGCAACTCAGTCCTCAAGACTATGAAACCTTTGCTTTACCCTACCAGCAGCGCATAGTGCGTGCGGTTAAAGAGACTCACCCTGATACACCATTGATTCTCTATATCAGCGGTAGCGCTGGAGTACTGGAACGGATGGGGCAGTCTGGCGTCGATATTATCAGCGTGGACTGGACTGTCGATATGGCAGAGGCAAGACAGCGTTTAGGTGCAGAGATGAACGTGCAGGGAAATATGGACCCTGGCGTGCTATTTGGTTCGCAAGACATCATTAGCGATCGCATCCTTGATACCATTCGTAAAGCTGGGAACAAAGGTCACATCCTCAATCTTGGTCACGGCGTCTTACCGGGAACTCCCGAAGATAATGTCAGGTTCTTCTTTGAAACTGCCAAGCAAGCGGATCAGTTACTTGCCGTTCGCGCTTAAATTCTTTATCGCTGCACGTTGCACAGAACCATGACTCCCAAGCGGATTTTTTTGACAGGTGCTAGTGGCTGTATAGGTCATTACATCGCCGAAGCGTTGATTCAGGAGACGAATCACGAGCTGTATTTGTTAGTCAGAGATCCAGCCAAACTGGGATTTGACTACGAAGCTCGTCCTGGCGTCACAATTTTGAAAGCAGACTTGCGCGAAATTGACCTGTTCGCTGACTTGCTCGAAACCATAGATGTAGCAATCCTCGCTGCCACAGCGTGGGGAGGAGCAAGAGACTCTTTTGACATCAACGTTGTTAAAACAATCCGCTTGATGAGCCTGCTTAACCCTAATTACTGTGAGCAGGTAATTTACTTTTCCACAGCTAGTGTCCTTGACCGCGATAACCAATTACTCAAAGAAGCGGGTCAACTGGGTACAGAATATATTCGCTCTAAGTACGATTGTCTGACGCGCTTAGAAAAATTGGCGATCGCTCCCAAAATTACCACCCTTTTTCCCACCTTAGTTCTAGGCGGCGACAGCAATAAACCTTACTCCCATCTCTCCACAGGCTTACCAGAAGTCGTCAAATACGTGGACTTAGTTCGCTGGTTCAAAGCCGACGGAAGTTTTCACTTCATCCACGCGCGGGATATTGCTCAAGTCGTTCGCTACCTGGTTGACCATCCACCCGCGAGTTACAGTGCAGAGCCAGACAATCCTCCCGCTAACCGCCTCGTCTTAGGAAATCAGCCCCTCACCGTCAATCAAGCCATAGAAGAAGTTTGCCACTATTTCCATAAACAAATCTACTTCCGTCTGCCACTCCAACCTTGGCTGGCTAACTTTTTCATCGCCTTGTTCCGCATTCAGATGGCAGCTTGGGATAGATTCTGCCTCGACTATCGGCACTTCACCTACAAAAACGCTGTTAACCCCGCTACCTTTGGCTTACCGCCCTACTGCACCACCCTCACACAGGCAATGAACATCACTGGGGTTTCTAGCTCCACAAAACCATTTCCCCGCCAGGTAGAGCCGTTAGAAACAGAGAAAGAATAAGCTTGGTGCCACGCCTGCTATAAACTTTTACTCGCTCTCAAAACGTGTAACTGCGATTAAACACCCATAACGTTGAAGCTGGAAAGAGTCAACAGAGAATGCCGGATCAACTCTGTTCTCTATACGGTCAGATACCCTGCTCTAGGGAGCGAACAACGCCAGGAAAACCTGACATTTTTCTGCTTTTCTTAACGTCCTCGCCTTGCAAGCCGCTAGGCGCGTCTATAAAGTTGATTAAAAGCCTCACTGTGGTGAAAATTTTGTGGAAGCGTTGACTAGGCGCTGACACCCTTAGTTCAGGTAGTTGTAGACCAAACTGGAAGCTTGACGAATAAAATCCCTACCCCTGGTGTCGTTGTAGGGACGGCGGACATAAATCCCTGCTAAGTACTGCTTGCCACTGGGCATCGTAACCACTCCCGCATCCCCAATCAAAAAGCCAATATCCCCAGTTTTGTGAGCAATTGTGGCTCCCTTCCCTAAACCAGCAGGTAGTAGGGTGCGAGTCTTAGTTTGGCGCATAATCCCTAATGCCTGCTCCCGGCTTGATGAAGAAAGCAACTTATCCTGGGTAAGCAGTGCTAGCAAACGCACTTGGTCGGTTGCACTGGTGACGTTTGTCCCTCGGAAGTCACCCAGTAGATTGCGAATCACTGTCTTTTCCAGTCCCCAGCTCCGGAAACGCGCGTTGAGCTTGTCAATACCGCCCAAACGGTCAATGATCATGTTTGTGGCGGTGTTGTCGCTGATGGCAATCATCTTGGTAACTGTTTCTAAGCTGCTATACTTAGTCCCCGCTCGTTGCTGCTGCATCGTTCCAGAGCCGCCAGTCATCAGGTCACGCCGCATCACCAGGGTTTCATCCAAACGAACCTTCCCGGCGTCTAAGTCTTGAAAAAAGGCGATGAGGATGGGCAGTTTGATTGTACTGGCTGCCGGAAATACGCGATCGCCATTAATATCCAGATAATTTCCGCTATCCAAATCCAGAAAAAACATTCCTGGCTCCAGGAAACTATAGCGAACCATCAACGCTTCAAGTTGAGACTGAAGCCCCGACATTTCTGTTTTTAAAGGAACCACCCCAGCCAACTTAAAGGATGGTGCTGGCTCCAAAGGAATATTGATTTCGGATGTACCCGTTGTTAGTTGACCCGGTTCAAAGGAGGGTAACTGCACCACCCAACGCGTTGGAGAATTCCCGCGAACCTTCACTTTCGTTGGGTCTAGGGTATAGCCCGAAGCTAACTCAATCACCATTCGGGTAGTCTTGCTGTTAACCTGTCCCAGACGAACTTCCTTAATCAATGGATTGCTCTTGGGGTGGTACTGAGAGAGTCCCAATTTGATTCCTGGTAAATCAACCACAAGTCGAGTGGGATTAGCAATGACAAAGGCTTTTGGTTCAACGCCCTCATCTGTAACTAGGTCAAGCTGACGGCGAGTAGGATCAAAGTTCCAAGACGCTAAGCTACCCGCTTGCGCCGCAGAAGAGAACAGAAAAACACTCATTAAGCTGGGTAAAAACCAGCGTCCTTTCACCACGATGTCTCCTTGTTGCTAGTACATCGGTTAAAACTCAAGTGCAAGGTGATGCAGCGTAGTTTTTACCAATTGAACGACGGGTCTATGAGAAGGATAATCCTCTAGAAAAGTTTCCCTACGCAAAAGAACGCAAAAGAGAACACGGCGGCATTCAGTCACTAAAAAACCCGCCTTGAGCGGGTTTCCTAGGTATGCCTCTAAGTTAATTGAGGTCTAACTCAGCAACTAGAGAGAATGCGACAACTGCTTTGACTCTTTTTCGAGCATACGAACTAAGTTCTCATCTCCCTTAGCCTTAGCAACTGCTAATCGGCGTTCTAGGCTGCTGCGGATATTAGCTAGGTGGATTCTTGCTGCCTCATCTATCACATCGGGATTGCGGGTTGACCAGATGCTATTGTTTTCCAGCGCCGCAGCAAGCCGAGTTACGGCTTGTGGCTTCGCGGCTACAGGTCTTCCAGTAGAGTAAGCAACACTACGATAAGTCAGGTTTTTAATGGAGTGGGGAACGGGGATGTGTTTGGGGTAGTGGACATGCCAAGGCTGTCCCCGATAATTTCCTCCGATTTCACCTTCCGTTACTTCCTGGTTGGATGGCTCGTATTCGTATTGGGCACCGCGATAAGTAAGTTTCATATGTTGTTATCTACTTTTTGTTGTTTTTCTCAAATCATCTAACTGGGAATAATGTTCCGTTGTCAGATGTAGTCATCAAAAATATTTCTGTATCTATTTTGACAGTTTTTTTCAGAATATGTCAAATGTTAAGAAATCCGTACAAACTGGGGAGAAAAATTGTCTAAAAAGTGATTTAAATCACTTTCAGTTGAACTAGGGGTGAGTAACTAACTTTCGTGAGGTGTAAGTGGTTAACGTCTTGCCAGCCGTTGAGTTCATTCTTGTCAGTAACTAGCGATCGCGCCATTGCAGCTAGCCAGAAACAGAGCAAATTGCCATGTAGCCTAAGAAACAAACTCTTGAGAAGAGACGACATAAAAAATAGCGATCGCTCATCTATCAAAAGTATTGAATGGTTACAAATTCATCAAAAGATTACGAATAACCTTGCAAAAGTGCAGCCAGAAAGCAAAGCAATCCCAACGCTGTAAACTGGCTTTTCCGTAATGTTTCAACGCTGATAGCTGTTCAAATTCACCCGGTAAGATCAGCCAACGCGGTGAAGTGCGATCGCCTCAACTCACCCTACATTGAGGTATTACGCAACCTGACACCTTCCTTGCACGTCTTGTCAAAGCCCAGGAGACACCATGACGCCCACACGCTCAACTGTTTTCCCACTTACCCTAAAACGCACGGCAACCTTGCTGTTTACCGCTTTAGTACTACCAGGGTCTGTTAATGCTGCTACGAATTGTCGTCCCGGTTCTGACGCGTTAGTTGAATACCTCACTTTGCTGCTTCGCCAGCTCACTAGTTCCCAATCTTCTGTCAACTGTTGCTTTTTGATTCCCTAATCTTTAAGTCCTCAAGAGGAATCCTCACCTCACTAATGATTTCATTGCGACGAGTATCACCGAGACTTGCTTGAATATTGGTTGTCGTCACTTTAGGGAGGGAGGCTGTTCCCCACTGTTTAGAGAGCTGAGTCAGGATCTGGTCTTGCTGGGCTTTGAAGCTAGCAATATCACCACCTCGGTTAATGATCGCAAACCAAACCAACCCGCGATCGCGAGTTGGCATTACTCCGGCTAGAGCACTCACTTCTCGTAGCGTTCCGGTCTTGATTACAGTCCCTTGAGGAATATTGCGTGTCAACAGGGTGCCCCGATTGTCGCGTCCAGAGACAGGGAATAGATCGGCAACAGTAAGTTGATGCGGCTTTAAAGAACGCTCAATAGCCATTAGCATCGCGCAGGCGGCGCGGGGTGAGATACGGTTCTCCATCCCTAAGCCAGAACCATTAATGAGCTGAATTTCTTGTTGAGGAACATCAGCCGTTTGTGATGCTAACTTCGCGACAACTTTGGCACCACCGAGGGAGGTTGCCAGCATTTCTGACATCGCATTGTTGCTATAGATATTCAGCTCTTTGAGTATTTGCGTTAAGGGCAAAGAGCGGTGACGGATCAATTCGTATTTTTTCGGAATCGGATAGGAGGCTATAGCGACACCACCAGCGATCGCTACTTGCGGTTTGGGAGTTCCTTTACGCATGCGGCTGTAGTGGAGCGTGACGGCTCTTGACCACAGGGCGGAGTTCATCCCAGAAGCAAGCATCTGAGCAGAGAGTAGCTGATTTTCTTGGTAATTCATATAGAAATCGCCCGTGACAATTAAACGTCCTGTCACGCGGCGAATGCCTTGTTTGTTGAGGGTATTACCGAGGGCGATCGCTTCTTCCCACACAAAGAACGGATCGCCACTCCCCGTAATCACCAAATCCCCTTGCAACACTCCATTTTTAATCGGCCCTGTCGCACTCACAAGGGTTTCAAACTGATGATTGGGCCCCCAGTGCTGCAACGCCGCCAACGTCGTTGCAATCTTGGTTAAGGAAGCAGCGGGTAGGGGAACCGTTCCCTGATTGTTTGCCAATCTCGTCATCCCCGACTGCATCCACACGCCCTGATTAGACGTAGCTAATCCTTTAGTACTCCACCCTTTTAGAGACTGCTTAATCACAGACGCCGCTGCTGGATCTGGCTCTGATGGTAGGCTAAATAACGCCGCATCCTGCCACGCCAATAACTGAACCGTATTCAAATGAGCGGGCTGAATGCCTACCAGTTCTAGCATTAACGCCATTAATCCAGAGCTAAGTCGTTGTAGTAGCATCGTGCCTATTTCCTCTCTGCTGCACGGTGCTTTATTTTAAAGAGTTAACGACCTTCTGAAAAGTCTTTTGTTAATTATTAATCCTGAGTCATCCGTCTTTAGTTAGCTCTTCAGGGTTCTTGGATGGCGCTCTGCTGCTGCTATGCCAAGATAATTCATGGCTAATAACGAAGATTGCTAATCACCAGATCGCCAAATTAAGAAAGACTTCATCCAGTAGAATGTTGCGTGGAGGGCTTCTGGTAGAATTTTTAAGGCTTCTATCACTTTAATCAATGGGATCGACTCGCGCACGGATCGCAATTGACGCTATGGGAGGGGATCACGCCCCTGCCGAAATCGTTGCTGGAGCTATTAGGGCACAAGCGGAATTAGATGTAGATGTTTTGCTGGTGGGCGATCCTGATCAGATTGAATCTGCCCTAGAAAAGCACAACACCTCAAGCAAGCTGGAAATCGTGCCAGCAGAAGACGTGGTTGCCATGCACGAAGAACCCTTGATTGGTGTCCGGCGGAAACCCAAGGCTTCAATTAATGTGGCAATGGACTTGGTCAAGCAGGGAAAAGCTGAGGCTGTAGTCTCTGCAGGTCACTCAGGGGCAGCGATGGCAGCCGCTCTCTTGCGCTTAGGACGCCTCAAAGGTATTGACCGCCCAGCGATTGGAGCAGTCTTCCCCACCCTAATCGCCGGGAAGCCTGTGATTGTGCTGGATGTTGGGGCAAACGTCGATTGCCGCCCTAAATATTTAGAGCAATTTGCTGTGATGGGTTCGGTATACAGCGAGTACGTTTTGGGAATTAGTGAACCCAAAATCGGCCTGCTAAATATTGGCGAAGAAACCTCTAAGGGTAATGATTTAGCCGTCCGTACTCACCAGTTGTTACAAGAGAATTCTCGAATTTCCTTCATTGGCAATGCGGAAGGAAGAGATGTGCTTTCGGGTCGCTTCGATGTAATTGTCTGTGACGGCTTTGTCGGCAATATCTTGCTCAAGTTTGCAGAAGCGGTGGGTGATGTGGTGCTGCAAATTCTCCGGGAAGAACTTCCCCAAGGAATACGCGGTCAAATGGGAACAGCGATGTTGAAGCCGAACCTGAAGCGGATTAAGCAGCGGATTGACCATGCTGAACATGGCGGTGGGCTACTGTTAGGGGTGGATGGAATTTGTATTATTAGTCACGGTAGTTCCCAAGCACCGACAATTTTTAATGCTGTTCGTTTGGCAAAAGAAGCAATCGATAACCAGGTACTAGAGCGAATTCAGTCTGAAGATTATGTCAGTCAAAAGCCTGCAATCAGCAGTCAGCCGGAGCTTTAATCTAAATATCTGCGGCTAGAAACTACCTGACGGATGGAGAGTAGTGTTGAATCAATTACAGACAGGGATTGCGATTACCGGCAGCGGTTCAGCAACACCAGTAGTATCTCTTGATAACCACGGACTCAGTCAATGGGTTGAGACATCCGATGAGTGGATTAAGGCTCGCACAGGGATTGAGAGGCGGCGATTGGCAGATGCCCAAGTTAGCGTCAGTCAACTAGCAACTGAGGCAGCAAAAAACGCGATCGCCATGTCGGGTATTGCCCCAACGGATTTAGACCTGATCGTCCTGGCAACCTCGACACCTGATGATTTGTTTGGCACGGCTAGCCAGATTCAACATCAACTAGGCGCGTCAAAAGCCGTTGCCTTTGATCTGACAGCCGCCTGTTCCGGATTTGTCTTTGCCTTAGCCACTGCTGCTCAGTTTATTCGCACTGGCGTTTACCAAAACGTCTTGGTAATCGGTGCAGATATTCTGTCCCGCTGGGTTGATTGGTCGGATCGCGGCACCTGTATTTTATTCGGCGATGGTGCGGGTGCTATCGTCATGCAGGCAAATACAAGCGATCGCCTATTAGGATTTGAACTCCGCAGTGACGGCACCCAAAATAACTGTCTGCAACTGGCTTATCAGCCACAACCTAAAGAATTGCTCCCAGGTGTCACGGTCGCTCAAGGCACATTCCACCCGATCACCATGAACGGCAAAGAAGTTTATCGCTTTGCCGTCCAAAAAGTGCCAGAAGTCATTGAAAAAGCCTTACATCGGGCAAATCTGACGGCAGAACAAGTAGACTGGCTCCTGCTACACCAAGCCAATCAACGCATTCTTGATGCCGTCGCCCAACGCCTGAAGATTCCCAATGAGCGCGTTCTCAGCAATCTTGCCAACTACGGTAACACTTCCGCCGCCTCCATCCCCCTCGCCCTCGACGAAGCCGTGCGACAAGGCAAAGTCCAACCCGGCAATATCATCGCCACCTCCGGCTTCGGTGCCGGACTCAGCTGGGGTGCTGCTATTTTCCAATGGGGAAGGTAAGGAGCAGGGGTGCAGGGGTGCAGGGGTGCAGGGGTGCAGGGGAGCGGGGGAGCGGGGGAGCGGGGGAGCGGGGGAGATGGGGAGAAGCTCTTACCTCTTACCCTTCATACTTCATCCTTCATACTTCATACTTCATCCTTCATCCTTCACACTTTCTCCCCGACTCAGGACTCAGGACTCAGGACTCAGGACTTACTACAACAAGCGATCGCCAACAAATGACTAAAACAGCATGGGTATTTCCGGGACAAGGTTCCCAAGCAGTTGGGATGGGAGCAGATCTAGCAGATCTGCCCTTTGCTCAAGTTAAATTCGCGCAAGCCAAGCAAGTTCTCGGTTGGGACGTTTTAGAGGTTTGTCAAAGCCAAGAAGACAAACTCTCTCGCACACTCTACACCCAACCTTGTTTGTACGTTATCGAGAGTATCCTCGCTGACTTTCTCATTGAGCGCGGCAATATCCCCAATTTAGTCGCAGGTCACAGCTTAGGAGAGTACGTTGCCCTCTACGTCGCTAGGGTTTTTGATTTTGACGCTGGGTTGAGCCTAGTGAATCGTCGGGCGGAACTGATGGACAGTGCTTCCGACGGGATGATGGCAGCGCTGATTGGCTTTGACCGGGAACAGCTCGAACAACAAATTCAGCAGACGCCTGATGTTGTCCTTGCTAATGACAACAGCCCCGCTCAAGCCGTCATTTCTGGAACACCAGACGCCGTAAAAAGTGTTTTAGATAATATCAAGGTTAAACGTGCCGTCCCGCTCAACGTCTCTGGAGCTTTTCACTCCCCCTTAATGGCAGAGGCGGCAGAGGAATTCCAAAAAGTCCTAGAATCGGTTCCCTTTGCCAAAGCCAACATCCCTGTACTATCGAATGTGGAACCCTCGCCCACCGTTGAAGCCACCGAACTAAAGAGTCGCCTCCAGCGTCAGATGACTGGTTCAGTCCGCTGGCGAGAACTGTCCCTGCGTCTCCCTGAAGAAGGTATTGAGCGGGTAGTCGAAGTTGGCCCTGGTAAGGTGCTAACGGGCTTAATTAAGCGGATGTGTCCGGACTTAGTACTGGAAAATATTAGTAGCGCCGAAGACTTGTCTAAATAGGTTTAAAAAGCTGTCTGGGTTCAAGGCGTGGAAACAAATCACTACTCACCTGTTACTGGAAATAGCAACAGTATCTATTAGACCTAACTGAGTACAAGATTGAACCTGACGCAGACAGCTACAATAACCTACCATTAGGTATTCCTGAATATCTAATAGTATCTTACTTGCTAATTCCTTAGCAAATTTAACAGGAACCGCAATTTTAAATAGATAATATCCATTTTTTGAATTTTTGCTTTACCCTCCTCTACAACCATGCCGATTTCTGTCAGTGTGGTCGCAAAATAGCCAGTACTTGATTACTATTCAGAGTGTTTTCTGGTGATTTTATCTGAGCTTCAACTTTAATAGAACACTCAACAATTTTCTGGATATCTTTATTAATACCAACTGATCGAGGAAAAAATTGACATCTGATCATGTAAAATGAATAAATCTAGTAGAAATTAAAATTATAAGACTATTAAGTGATATCAAATCTAGTTAATTAACCGTAATATAATTAGCCTGAGTCGGCAGGTTTTAAATGTAATAGCCGCAGATTTTAGTCTGACGGTAGGTTTGTCATAATAAGCTATTACGATGTTCTATTTGGAGTGACAGTATCATAGGTCAGCCGAGTTTAATAATGTCTCTAAAACTTATAATGGTCAGTGGTTAGTCCTGCCTTTTAGGGTTACCTGCGCGATCGCATCTATGGTGAGAAAAGGTGCCGCAAGAAGAACCACTGGTGGTGGTAACTATGGTTACTTTCTTTAACGTGTTTACTCTAGCGGCGTCGAGGGAGAAGGTTCTCTAAGCGTTCTCGCGTATGTAAGAACGTAGATTTCTCCAAAGCCGCTGTCACCCATTCTGTAATGATCAGAATCTCGATGGCGAAATTGCTCATAGCTTCAAGTCCTGCGATCCATTGAGTTAACCCAACTGGTACTTGATCCCCATAACCAATCCGGAAAAATGTTCCCATACTGAAATAAACAAAACTCAGGAAGGAGTCTGCACGATTACCCTCCCGGCTTAGCACCCAACCCCAGTTCAGCGTATCTATTGCCCAATACAAAGCAGCAAAAAAGACAATAAAACCCAAAGAAACCGATACGATTTGAAGTAGATAACTTAGCTGACGGATTTGAGAGTTTCTGTTCATGTTTACCTACAACTCAAGTTTTTTTGCCAAAATTGTTAATTTACAAAAATGAGCGACAATTAATGCAGAAAATGCTGAATTACAAGATTATCTCATTACAGTTTTAGACAGACTTTCAGAGTCAGCGGGCTAGGAACTAGGATTGAGTTTGCAATTTACTGTACCACAGCAATTTTTTTTGCTGAAATTCCTGGGCTGCTCAGAAACTTAAGTAAGCGGTAAGTTGCTCAACTCAAGACTAACTTAGCATCAGGAGTTTATTTGGGGTGGAATCAGTAATGGATTGGTCTTGGAGACAGTTACTTTTAGCAGACCTGAGTTCTATAGCTAGCGAAAATCAAGGAGATGTTGCAGGATTAGTAACGATTCTGATTATTCTGCTGCTAGTTGCTACAGGGGTGGCGCTGCTGACGCAGCGGCTGCGTACTCCCTACGTCACAGGTTTAGTTTTGGCAGGGTTAGCAATTACTGAACTTTTGCCCCGCCGCATTGGTCTAGACCCTTCCCTGATTTTGAATCTTTTCCTACCAATTCTCATCTTTGAAGCTGCCATCAACACAGATATCAGCCGCCTACGAAGCACGTTTAAACCAATTGCCCTCTTGGCTGGACCAGGAGCTGTGTTTTCCTCTGCGATTATTGCCGCTCTGTTGAAGTTGGGGCTGGGGTTGGATTGGATACCGGCGCTACTTGTAGGAGTAATTTTGGCAAACAATGATACGGTGTCAATGATCGCCGTCTTTAAAGAGATACATATACCCTCCCGGCTTTCTACTATTGTTGAAGGAGAAACCCTGTTCAACGATGCCGCTGCCTTAGTTTCATTCAACCTGATTTTAACAGTCTATTCGACAGGTTCACTTACGGTATTACAGGGAATCCAACAACTGATATTTGTCGCTCTGGGAGGCAGCCTCCTGGGGTTAATCTTGGGCTACTTGAGCATACCTGTATTTACCCGATTGAATGATCCCCTAAGTAGTCTCTTACTGACGGTTGCCGTTGCATTAGGAACTTTTCAAGTTGGGCAATTTTTAGGTGTATCAGGTGCGGTGGCTGTGGTTATAGCTGGATTAATTTTCGGGAATTTTGGGCTTTCTCGCAGTACTTCCGCTTCTGATCGGATCACGTTGTTGAGTTTCTGGGAATATGCTGGCTTTAGTGTTAATACTTTTATTTTTCTGCTAATTGGCTTAGAAATAGATCTGGTGACACTTTGGAGGACGCTGCCCGCAGTTCTGTTTGCCGTTCTAGCTTACCAAGTGGCACGGGTTCTCTCGGTCTATTTGCTGTTGGCTGGGGTTCGTTGGTTTGACCGCCCTATCCCCTTGCGTTGGCAGCACGTCTTATTTTTGGGGAATATCAAAGGCTCTCTCTCAATGGCTTTGGCATTAAGTATCCCCCTCACTCTAGTAGGGAGAGGAGGATTGATTGCCTTAGTCTATGGCAGTGTTCTAATTTCCTTAGTCGGACAGGGGCTGAGTTTGCCCTGGCTGGTAAAACGCTTGAAGTTATCTCACATTTCTGAGACTCGCCAGCAGATTGAGGAGTTACAACTCCAACTGATTGCTTCCAAAGCCGCTCAAGATGAGTTAGACAGCCTCTTGAAAACAGGGGTTTTGCCAAAGGCTGTCTACGAAGAGATGCGAGCTTCCTACCAAGCGCGAGTGGCGACTTCTGAAAGAATTCTACGCGACCTCTACAACCAGCGCTCAATGAAGTTGCGATCGCTCGACGGGAACCTGAACCAACTGGATGTTATTCGTCGGCGACTCCTTCTGGCAGAAAAAGGGGCAGTGAATGATGCTCTACGCAAGCGCATCCTTTCGGAAGATCGGGTGCAAGCGTATATCAAAAACCTTAATGAGCAACTTCTTGGGTTGGAAGATGACTAGTACAAAGCCCCAGAAAATCAATCATCTGGTGCATCAACCCCGGCTTAGTGACGACCAGAATGGTTGACCCTGACTCTAGAACAGTACTGCCATTCGGAATCACCAGATCAGCACATGAATGGCACTGATAGCCAATAATCAAAGAGCCAGCGGGAAATCGAGGGTCTTGAGCGATGTGAGCAACTGTACGACCAGCAACATAGCAATCGCCTGGAACTGGGAGTTTTAGTACCTCTACCTGACCTTGCTCGAAGTGCATCATCGATTGGATTTCGGGATATTCAATGGCATTTGCCATTGTCGTGACTGCTAGGTCAATCGTGCTAATGATGTGGCTTGCTCCGGCAAGCCGATAGGGTTCGGCAAAATCGCGCTCTCTCATACGAACTACGATATGGGGAACGCCGTAGTGTTTAGCCAGCATGACTAAGGCTAAGTTCAAAGCATCATTTCTGAGGGTAGCCGCCACTGCGTCAGCTTTGGAAATTCCGGCTTCTACCAGGACTGTCGTACTGACGGCACTACCTTCAAATGCCATGACGCCGACTTTCTCGCGAGCATACTGGCAGGCAAGGGGGTCTGTATCAATGACCGCAACGGTATGCCCCATCTCTAACAACTGTTGTGCCAAGCGTAGCCCCATCATTCCAGCTCCGCCAATTAATACGTACATTGCTGACCTCTAGTACTGTTACTTTTGTTTACAGATTTATCACATTGCAAAAACAACAATGTTCTTTGTCATAGGGATGAGCCAAGATGGGGGCTGCCATAGCATTACAAGGGATCAGAAGGTTTGACCAAATCCTCCTCCCCCAGGAGTTTCAATCGCGAAGACATCCCCCGGATGCATCTGGACTTCAGCTTTACTTTCCAGGGGTTCCTTCGCGCCATGACTGCGCTCAACGTAATTGCGACCTCTCGCCCCCGGTTCCCCGCCATCTAACCCAAAGGGCGGAATCACCCGATGACCTGATAGAATTGCCGCCGTCATTGCCTCCCGGAACCGAATCCGGCGAATGACGCCATTCCCGCCATGATGTTGTCCTTTACCCCCGCTATTAGAGCGAATGGCAAAATTTTCCACCAAAACGGGAAATCGCCACTCCAGTACTTCCGGATCGGTGAGGCGTGAGTTAGTCATGTGAGTTTGCACCGCATCAGTTCCGTTAAAGGTTGCCCCAGCTCCAGAACCGCCGCAAATGGTTTCATAATACTGGTGTTGATCATTGCCAAAGGTGAAATTGTTCATTGTGCCTTGGGATGCTGCCATGATGTTGAGGGCACCATAGAGGGCATTGGCGATCGCTTGGGAGGTTTCCACATTACCCGCCACTACTGCTGCTGGGTATTGGGGATTTAACAGACAGCCTTCCGGAACAATAATGTCTAAGGGTTTGAGACATCCGGCATTGAGGGGAATGTCATCATTTACCAAAGTCCGAAATACATACAGAACGACTGCCTTACAAATGGCTAATGGTGCATTCAAGTTCGTTGATTGTTGCGGTGAAGTTCCTGTGAAATCAATACAGGCAGAGCGGTTTTGATGATTGATGGCAATCTTGACTGCAATCTCACAGCCATCATCCATCCGATACCTAAAGCCGCCATCTTTTAATACAGCGATCGCTTGCCGCACCGACTCTTCAGCATTATCTTGAACATGCTGCATATAGGCTTGCACTGTTTCCAATCCGTAATGGTTCACCATGCCAAGCAATTCTTGTGCGCCTCGTTCATTAGCCGCAATTTGTGCCTGTAAATCTGCAATATTTTGCACGGGATTGCGAACTGGATAGGTGCCGGATGTCAGGAGTTGTAGTAATTCCCGTTCGCGGAATTGTCCCTGGTCAACTAACTGGAAGTTGTCAAGCAACACACCTTCTTGATTCACCGAGGTACTGTGGGGTGGCATGGAACCAGGAGTAATTCCGCCGATGTCAGCATGATGTCCGCGAGAGGCGACGTAGAACAATGGCTGCTGTGGAGATGTTACAGGCAACGTTTCTACAGCAAACACAGGAGTAATCGCCGTCACATCTGGGAGATGGGTGCCGCCATTGTAGGGATTATTAGAGATGTAGACATCGCCAGGTTTGAGGGTGTTGCCTTGTGCTTGGATCAGACTACGAACGCTCTCGCTCATGGAGCCTAGGTGTACCGGGATGTGGGGTGCGTTGGCAACTAGTTGCCCCTGGCGATCAAAAATGGCGCAGGAGAAATCTAGGCGTTCTTTGATGTTGACGGAGTAGCTGGTGTTTTGTAGGGTGATGCCCATTTCTTCAGCGATCGCTCGAAACAGGTTGTTGAAGATTTCCAGGAGAACGGGATCGGGCTTGGAGAGTCCTGAGTCCTGAGTGCTGAGTGCTGAGTGTTGAGTGTTGAGTGCTAAATCCTTAGTTTTTCTAAGAATCAAATGATTTCGCTCGGTTAACTCTGCATCCCATCCGGGTTCGATGACGTTGGTTCCGGTGGGTTCGATAATTAGGGCAGTACCGGAGATGCGATCGCCAGGTTTTAAATCTTGGCGCTGATAGATAGGAGCTTTATGCCAGTTTCCTTTGGTGTAAATCTCAACCGTAGCAACGGGTTCTAGAGGAGTGGTTCTGCCTGATGGGAGAATCGGTTCTTCCGAGGTGGTGGTTTGTCCGATGGCTTCTACAGAAACTGCTTCCACAATCAGCGTTCTGTCGCGCATTGTGAAGCCATACCGCTGCTGGTAAGCTTGCTCAAAGTGTTCGCGCATCACTTCTGTATCGCCAAAATCCACAACCAAAGCCGAGTCCGTGCCTTCGTAGCGGAGATGGGCTTTTAGGAGAATGCGGATGCGAGCATCATCCATCCCCTGTCCGGCGATTTCATCTCTACATGCCGCCGTCAGCGTGTCTAGAACCTGCTTTAAGGTGGGGATTTCGTCCTCGGTTAATCGGACTTCCACAGCCTTTTCTTTAAGCGATCGCAAATCCGCCAAACCAATCCCATAGGCAGATAGCACGCCAGCGTAGGGATGAAGAAAAATCTGGGTCATACCCAAAGCTTCGGCAATCAAGCAGGCGTGTTGACCCCCGGCACCCCCAAAGCAACAGAGGGTGTATTCCGTCACATCGTAGCCGCGCTGAATGGATATTTTTTTAATCGCGTTTGCCATTTTGTCGATGGCGATCGCCAAAAATCCCTCCGCTACCTGTTCTGGAGTGCGTCGATCTCCACCTTTCTCGCCAATCTCTGCCGCCAATTGGGCAAACTTTTGACCCACAATCTCCGCATCCAGGGGCAAATTCCCTGCCTCACCAAACACAGTCGGGAAGAAGTCTGCCTGGAGCTTGCCCACCATCACATTACAGTCTGTTACGGTTAAAGGACCGCCCCGACGATAGCAAGCTGGGCCAGGATAGGCTCCAGCAGAATCGGGGCCGACGCGATAACGGGAACCATCGAACAGGAGAATTGACCCCCCTCCAGCCGCAACCGTGTGAATAGACATCATCGGCGCACGCAGCCGCACTCCAGCCACTTCAGTTTCAAAGGTGCGCTCGTACTCGCCATTGAAGTGGGAGACATCGGTGGAGGTTCCCCCCATATCAAAGCCAATGATTTTGTCAAAACCCGCCATAGCACTAGTTTTGACCGCTCCCACTATTCCCCCTGCCGGGCCTGACAAGATGCTGTCTTTCCCCTGGAACAGTCGAGCATCGGTGAGTCCTCCATTGGACTGCATGAACATGAGCTTAGGAAAAGAGTCCTGAGTCTTGAGTCCTGAGTCCTGAGGAGTGTCAATAGTTTGTTGCTCCCCTGCTCCCCTGCTCCCCAGCCCCTCTGCTCCCCTGCTCCCCTGCTCCCCTGTGCCCTCCAATTCTGCGGCAACGCGATCTACATAGCGCCGTAAGATGGGGGACAAATAAGCATCCACAACGGTGGTATCGCCTCGGCTGACTAGCTTCATCAGCGGACTGACTTTGTGGGAAACCGAGATTTGGGTGAAGCCGATTTCGCGGGCGATTTTCTCAATCTGTTGTTCGTGGCTGGGGTAGCGGTAGCTGTGTAAAAAGGCGATCGCACAGGCTCGAATGCCATCTTTATACGCGGCTTGCAGTGACTGCATCAGCGCCTCGTTAATCTGAACCGGGAGCAACTCCTCTCCCTGAGCGGTGTAACGTTCCTCCACTTCAATCACCCGCTCATAGAGCATTTCGGGAAGAACGATGTGACGAGCGAAGATATTGGGACGGTTTTGATAACCAATTGACAACGCATCGCGGAAGCCCTTGGTGATCAACAGGAGAGTGCGATCGCCTTTTCGCTCTAGCAGCGCATTCGTAGCGACGGTGGTTCCCATTTTCACCACCGCGATTTGCTCTGCCGGAATTAGCGCATCAGCGGCAATGCCCAGTACATCGCGAATGCCCTGAATCGGCGCATCGGTGTAGCGTCCTGGGTTTTCCGAGAGTAGCTTGTGGACAACGATCTCACCATCCGGGCGTCGCGCCACCACATCAGTAAATGTGCCGCCGCGATCGATCCAAAACTGCCAGCGTCCGGTTGCGGAATGATTAGTATTTGACATTGCTCAATTTCCTCAATGGTCTAGGGGTAAAGTAACAATCGGATTTAGAGGATTTCTAGTTCAGGTGTGGAATAGTTTTGCGACAGATGTGGACTGCAAACAGGCGTGCATTAAAAGCGCGATCGCTACATCTAATCGAGCGGTAGCGAAGTGAATACAGCAAAACCTTGTACTTCACACACCTCCTGACTTCAAAAAGTCAGAAACTCATCCTTGAGATCGCTAATAAACATATGCCCAGGGGAATGAGTAATTGCTAGCTCAGGCTTGGCTTGAAAAATTGCAGTTTGAGTAGTGACACCGCAAGCCCAAAAAACAGGAACCTCACCCTCACGAACAGTGACAGCATCACCATAATCAGGTCTTTCTAACTCTTTAATACCGATCGCATCCGGACTTCCAATATGCACAGGAGATCCATGTGCTTTGTAATATCGACTGGTTACTTCTACAGCACGAACGACCTGATTAGCAGGAAGGGGACGCATAGAAACTACTAAGGGACTAGAAAACTTCTGAGTCGGAATACATTCAATATTTGTCTTATACATCGGGACATTTTTCTCCTCCTCTACGTGCCGTACTGGTAATCCAGAATTGAGCATGGCATTTTCAAAATAAAAGGAACAACCAACGAGAAAGGCTACCAGATCGCTTCTCCAAAATGAGCTTATGTCAGTTATTTCTTCAACTAACTCACCGTGTCGAAAAACTCTGTAGCGGGGAAGATCTGTCCTAATATCCGCACCCGGAGCGATTATTTTAGGTTCATAGTCACCAACCTCTGTGACATCAAGTATTAGACAAGGCTTTGGATTTCGTTGACAAAAAAGTAAAAATTCAAAGGCTAAAGAGTAGGGCAATACAACTAAGTTAGCTTGAACAAACCCCAACGCCATCCCAGGGGTAGGGGTATCTAGCATGCTAGTTCTACAAAGTTGGCGTATTTCAGAAGGAAGAGAATAAAGGTTTGACACAATACAAATCTCCTAATAAATTTCTTGAAGTTAGCTAAACTCAAACTGTAGGAAACAAAAGCACGATCCGCCTAGTTATTATTAACAGCAACAACATCGACAAATGCACTACTTCAGTCAGCAGAAACTTTTAACGTTGCTTTATTTACTCTGCGACTCTAGAGGTAGGATAGCAATGAGATTTATAATAGTTCTACTTCAGGTGTGGATATTTAAACTACAGGTGTGATATTGAATATAGATAGACAGATGACATCAAGTTAGACGATGAGGGAAAAATCATGAAACTGGTGAGAATCTGCCGATGAAAGTCAGAACTGCTACCCCTGATGATGTGTCGTTGATTTTCTCGTTAATCAAGAAGAAGGCAGAATTTGATCGAAATATTGGTGCTTTTTCTGGGAGCTTGCGAGTATCCGAGGAAAAAATCCGCAAAACGCTTTTTGGAGCAATTCCTTTTTCTTACGTTTTGTTTGTAGAAGATTCCGGGCGTGAGGTTGGCTTCGCTCTATATGGATTCAGGTACTCATCATTTGCAGGTCAACCAAGCATATGGCTAGATGATTTATACGTAGATGAAGAGATAAGAAGTCAAGGAGCAGGCGCAGCATTAATGAGCCATCTGGCTCAAATTGCTAAGGAAAATGACTGTACTCATCTTGCTTGGAACGCTGACGCTCGAAACATTCGCGGGTTGAGTTTTTACCATCGCTTGGGTGCCCGAATTACAGAACAGAAAGGTAATCAATGTTGGTTGACGTGGACTCCGTGAGCAGTATCTTGTGTAAGACTACAAAAGTTTTAAACCTCTGCAAACTCCCAAACTCCTATCCTCTACTATCAAGTCAACTAGCGGACATACAAATTACTGGCGTAAGTTCCAAGTGGAGTCCATTTCCATTTTTGCTGTTGTGCGCTCCATTTTACAGCTACTATTTCTGCTGGAGGCTCGATGCGATCGCCACTTCGATCAAACTCGATATTTCCCGTAACTCCCGCCTCTACCCTTCCCTGTCTTTTGAAATACAAATCCATGCGCTCTAGTAGAGATTGACTGTTCAGCAGCGGTTGATTGTCTTGACTATGGTGCTGTTCTAAAACTCTTAGAAGGATTAATACAGAGTCAAACGCTGTTGCACTGCGCCATGTTAAATTTTCGTCTCCCCAGAGTTGAGTGCCAAGCTTACAAAAATGCTGGGCTAGAAGATTAGAACTATTGCAACCATTTCTCTCGCTATTCCAGTGCCAAGGAATACAAGCGATAATCCGACATTCATCTGGATTAATTGAACTATACTGACTTTGCTCATGAATCCAATGCAAAACATTCTCTTGGTAAAATGTTGCTGAACCAGCGACTAGGCAGTTTTTGAGATTTAGTCTGCTAATCAATGCCGCATTGTTAAGGGAATTTGGTTCGATTCCTCCATCAGGAACGATAATAATAATATCAACGCCCTCTTGCCTAATATTTTCTAGATAATCTTTGACTTGATAATAATGTTCGCTGATATAGTCGCATTCTTTTAGGGTAACAAACTGCTCGCTATGTCGATCAAGATGTTTTTTGATAGTAGTTTTATAGGACGTGCTGTAGCTACTATTTTTGTTGTAAATAATAGCTACTTTCTTCGGACTTGCGGCTGAACCTGTTTCTGCTAAGTAACGAATTAATTGTGCAGCATTAACACTATCTTGAGTAGTCAATCTAAAAAAAGATGAACTTTTATCCACAGATAAATGAGAAAGTTCATTAGATGTACTGCTAGAATTAATTAGAATCAGCCCATTCCTTGAATAGAAACTTAATGCCTTTTTAGTCATTTCACTGGAATAATGACCAAGAACAGCAATAAGATTTAATTGAGGTGCTAAGTTCGCTAGATTTTCTGCTGTTTGGTTATAGGGATCGTATAAGTTATTAGGGTCGTTGACAATTAGGATTCGTAAGGCAATTCGGTTATCCATTCTACTTAAAGGGAAAAACGGATTAGGTAGAACTGTATCTAAAATCCCTTGTCTCTTGAGGTAATTCATATCAAAGCTTTGCAAATTTATCTGTAACTGAATTTGAGCAACTCCTCGCAAAATTTCATTAGCAACATGCCCCTGATTGTGATGAAATGGAGCAACTACAGCAAGGGTATAAGTTTTGATATTCCTCTCTTGCAAACGGGCTTGTTTATATTCAAGCAAGCAATTATTGATATAGATTAAAACTTCTGGGTTTCCCCTGCCATAAATCTTTTTTTCCTGTTCCCAAGCTTCTAAAAAGCACAACAAAGCTTGATAATAAAGCCCTCGTTGATAGAGTTGCGTTCCTTTAATTTGAAACTGAACGATTTCTTGATTGGGGGGGTAAAGAAAAATTTGTCTGCCAAAGCTGCCCTGGAAGTTATCGCTGTTTAGTTGAGGAGCAGGATTCAATTTGTAGCCGTTGTGGGGATTAAGTATAAAGTTAATAATTCTAGTCCAGTTACGGGCTATCTGCTTTTGCTCAACTTGCATTAATTCCGCGATCGCGCCATAGATACGCTTGCTCAATCGATCTCTAATAGTTTGATAAGGGAAATTGGCTAGGAGATTAGCGATCTCTTGAGGAGAGTGACCTAACAGAGATTGGCAAATAATTTTCTTATCAAGTTCTTCGAGTTTAGTGAAACCTAATTTTTCTGAAATCCTGTTTAAATCTTCAAAGAAAAGATCGACATTGATATTTAGCTGTTCTACAACCTGCTGGCACTCTTGACACATGTAGAATACCCTCATTGTTTTTCCAGACTATAGTCTGATTCTTTGTTCAGATCAGACTACTGGTGTAGAAATAATTGCTACAGTTATCGCTCTCTACTTAGGAGAGTTGTGCAATGAAGTATTAATGCGCTTGTTGAATTGCTGCAATTCTCGCAACTAGTTCTGCTGGTTCTACGGGTTTGGATACATGATTTTGAAACCCTGCGGCGATCGCCTGTTGATAGTCCATGTCACCCGCGTAAGCCGTCAGCGCGATCGCTGGAATTTGTCCTCCTTGCTCTGGGGGTAAGGCTCTAATTTGCCGCATCAACGCATAGCCATCCATATCGGGCATACCAATGTCGCTGATTAGCATATCCTGTTTGGATTGCTTGAGAACCGTGACTGCCGCGATCGCAGAAGCAACTGCCGTTACTTGTGCACCCGATTGCTCCAGCAGAAACGCCACAAAATCACGCGAATCGTTATCATCATCAACCACTAAAATCTTGATGCCGTTCAAGTTGGTGGATAGCTCAATACTCCCCCTATCCTGGGCTGGACTGGGTTGAGTCAACATCAGCGGCAGCCTAAGGGTAAACGTGGCTCCCTGTCCTTCACCCTGACTCTCTGCCTCAATAGTTCCTCCATGCAGTTCAACCAGGTGCCGGACGATCGCTAACCCTAACCCCAGTCCACCAAACTTGCGCGTCGTGCTAGCATCCTCCTGGCGGAAGTAGTCAAAGATACAGGGGAGAAAATTAGCCGCGATGCCTTTGCCTGTGTCGCTGACGGTAATTTGAGCTTGAGAATCAATGCGTTCTAATCGAATCTCCACCCGTCCCCCTGCGGATGTGAATTTAATAGCGTTCGATAAGAGGTTCCAGATCGCTTGCTGCAATCGGTTGGCATCCCCTGAAACCTGTCCAATATTTAGGTCTAGTTTGGTCTGAATTTGAATTGATTTTGCTTCTGCCGATAATCGCACGGTTTCCATTGCCGCCCAGATTGTGGATGCTAGATCGACTGGCTCAACATTCAAGCTGAGTTTGCCGCGTAGAATTCGAGAGACATCCAGCAAGTCTTCAATCAGTTCAGTCTGTAGTTTGGCATTGCGTTCAATGGTGGCTAGGGCTTGAGCCGTCTTTTCTTCATCAAATTTTCGCGTCTGGAGCAACCGCACCCAACCCAAAATCGGGTTCAGGGGCGATCGCAACTCATGGGACAACACTGCCAAAAATTCATCTTTGATGCGATTAGCCGCTTCCGCCTCGACGCGGGCTGCCTGTTCTCGCTGTAACAGTCGCTCCCGTTCTTGTTCTGCTTGCAGGCGCTCCGTAATGTCAGTGTTTGTGCCAAACCAGCGCAGCACCTCGCCCTGCTCGTCATAAATAGGAATGGCACGCGAGAGAAACCAGCGATACTGCCCATCTTTGCCCTGTAGGGGGAATGTGTCTTCCCAGGCTTCCCCCGTCTCAACACAGTTGCGAAATTTCTCCGTCACGCGCTCAATATGTTCCGGGTGATGCACCTTCTGCCAGCCCCAACCTTCCATCTCCTTTAATGTCGTGCCTGTGTAGTCAAACCAGCGGCGGTTATACCAGAAGATCCATCCGTTCTCGTCTGTCATCCAGGCAAGCTGGGCGATGTTGTCAGCCAAGGTGCGGAAACGCTCCTCGCTCTCTCGCAGGGCTGCTTCTGCCTGTTTACGATCGGTAATATTTTGGTAAAAAATTCCCAGACCTTCTTCGGAAGGGTAAGCGTGGATCTCAACCCAGATGTCATAGGTGGGTGGTGAGTAGTAATGATGTTCAAAGTGGACGGGAACCTGTTCAGCCATTGCCCGACGGTATTGAACTTCCACATTTGTCCCCATCGAAGCGGGCCACTCCTCCCATTGCGTCTTACCGATAATTTCGCTTCGAGGTTTGCCGTTTAGATCCTCTCCTGCGGCGTTTTGATAGGTGATTCGCCAGTCTCGATCCAAGGCGATAAAGGCATCGGTCATATTCTCCAGAATTTGAGCGAGCTGACGTTGCGCTAACTCTGTGTCCGCCCGCAATTCCTGCTCTCGACGCGCTGCTTCCTGACGCAGCCGAGCCAGTTTCAGGGCTGCCTCCACCCGTGCTAAGAGTTCGCGGGCAGAAAAAGGTTTGATGAGATAATCATCGGCTCCAGCCTCTAAGCCTTCAATGCGAGACTCTTCCCCCGCACGGGCAGACAACAAGATGATCGGGATATGTTGTGTTTGCGGATCTGAGCGCAGCGATCGCAGCAACTCAAACCCATCCATTTCCGGCATCATCCCATCGGAGAGGACTAAATCCGGTGGAGATTGCCGAACCGCAGCTAGGGCAGCTAACCCATCGTTCACGGCTTCAATCTGGTAATGGTTGCCCAGTAGCCGTTTAAGGTAGTTTCTCAGGTCTGCATTATCATCGGCAATCAGAATTCGGGTGGAGGAGGGGGGAATAGAGGTCGTGATGGTTGAGGAAATAATTTCATCTGGCACCCCATCAGGAATGTTGTCTGGAAGCCAACTTAAAGCTTCCTGCACAAAGGCTTCGGCTCGAACAGCGGTGGATACGGGTTGGAGGCGATCGCTAACTTCTTGGCTCGGCGTGACTCGAACGTGATCGGGCGGTAAATGCGCTCTGCCAAAAGGAAGGGTCACAGTAAATGTGGTGCCACGATCGACCTGACTGGTAACTGCGATCGCGCCACCATGCAAGTTGACTAACTCCTGCACTAACGCTAATCCAATACCGGAGCCTTCATGGGTGCGGGACGGGGTGCCACTAACCCGATGAAATCGCTTAAATAAATGCGGTAACTCTTCTGGCGGAATGCCAACCCCCGTATCTTCAATCTGCAACTCAACGTGATTCTCAATTGCCCAAAGCCGCACGGCGATCGCGCCTTGGAACGTGAACTTGAACGCATTAGAGAGTAAATTTAAAACAATTTTCTCCCACATATCGCGATCGACGTACATTGGTTCTGGCAATGCCGGACATTCGACCCTTAAGCTTAATCCTGCCTGCTCGATTGCCGAGCGAAACGTACTGGCAAGGTCTGTTGTGAATTGAGCTAAATCGGTTGGTTGGTAGACTGCATGCATCCGATCGGCTTCCACGCGGGAGAAATCGAGCAGCGTATTGACCAACTTCAGTAGACGCAGACCATTGCGGTGCAGCATATCCATCCGCTCGCGCTGCCGGGGGGACAGCGGTTCTGACTCATCGGCTAAGGCATCCTCTACCGACCCTAGCATCAGCGTCAGTGGCGTGCGAAACTCATGACTGACATTGCTGAAGAACTCGGTTTTCGCCCGGTCTAGCTCCTGCCGTGCTTGCTCGTCTAACTTATCCTGAGTGATGTCTCGAACTTCAATGATCGTACCGATAGTGCCGTCCCCTTCTCGGATTGGACTGGCGGTATAAGCAACGGGGTAAAAGCTGCCATCCTTGTGGACAAATACTTCCTCACCCTGCTCTTGATTGTTCTGCGGAAAAGCCTGGTCGATCAGACATTCGCACAGAGGATAGGGACTCCCATCGGGGTGAGTATGATGAATGACATCGTGGAGAATGCGCCCTTTGACTTCACCGAGACTATAACCTGTCAGCTTTTCAGCCGCCGGATTCATGTACACGCACTGCTGTTTCTCATCCATGATGAAGAGGGCGAGCGTTGCATTGTTACAGACCACTTCCAGCTGGCGTTTGTAGAATTCTGCGCTCAGTGGTTCCTGGGGCAGGCGATGGTATTCGCTCAGGGGAATAAAACGCTTCGATGTCATACTGAATGTCCTTCAAGCTTTTCATTAAAGCTGCACAATCCGAAGTTATCCATCACTCCAAATAGACCTCTTGCAAAAGTCCCCATAGTACCCCAGCGGTGACTTTTGGTTATTGGCTCGTAGGTGTAGGTTTCCAAATCATTATAATCCTGGTCAAAGTCCCGCCCTTGCACAACTCTCTTCTGGATGGTTTATTTGTTGGAAGTCCCTAATTTTCTACTCCCTACTCTTGGCTCGCCAAACGTCGCCGTTAACGGATGCAAACTGGCGGCGAACAATCCCACACTCTCCACAGAGTTATAGCAAGGGAAGCAAAGCTTAGGACAAAAGAATTGTTTAGAAAAGGGGCTTCAGATCCTTGTTAACGCCCCTTCAAGTTAAGCTCCTGAGGTAGTAATATCTCCCAATTAGAAGAGCTTATGCAACTGTTTTCAGTTGGCTTTACTACCCCCTTAAGTAGTAGACCTGTTAGGAAATAACAGAAAAGTCCGCGATCGCTCTGAATAAACTTACTCTCAAGAATTACATGTCTAAAAACCGCGAACCCTTTGCCAGCTTAGTCCTGTACCGCCTGTTTAAATGGTCAGTGGTTAGTCCTGTCTTTCAGGGATACCTGCGCGGTCGCATCTATGGTGCCGAAAAGGTGCCCCAAGCAGGGCCACTGGTGGTGGTAAGTAATCATGCAAGTGACTTTGACCCGCCAATTCTTTCCTGCTGTATGAGAAGACCTGTGGCATACATGGCAAAGGAAGAGTTGTTTCGCGTCCCACTTCTAAAGCAAGGAATTGAGCTGTACGGTGCCTATCCCGTCAAGCGGGGATCAGCCGACCGCAGTGCGATTCGTGCTGCCCTCAATTGTTTATCAGAAGGATGGGCAATCGGCTTGTTCTTGCAGGGAACCCGCACACCAGACGCCCGGATTACTGAACCCAAATTAGGGGCAATGATGATTGCCGCCAAAGCACAAGTGCCGATATTGCCCGTCAGTCTGTGGGGGACGGAGGCAATTTTAAAAAAAGGTTCACCAATACCCCGTCCAGTGCCAGTCACCGTGAGGATTGGAGATATAATTGCGCCCCCTAGTTCGACAAAACGTGGGGAATTGGAAGCCGTAACTCAACAATGTACGGAGGCAATTCATACACTGCACGATCTAGGACGCTAGAATAAGCACTCCCGTCAACGCTTAGTAATATCAAAATGAAGGATTTAAGAGCTGAATTAGCAGAAAATTTAGATGAAGCCGAATTAGATTGGTTGAAACCCCATATCCAGAGGGATGTGGTTGTTGTAGTGGATCAAAATTTAGATTTGCTTGATGTCGGAGTGGCACTCGCTAGCGATGATGCGTTATCTGTCCAGCATTGGATTAGCGAACAACTAATCCAAAAGCCTTCTGTAGAGCAGATCGTTAAGTGGAATAATGACCAAAGTAAGCGCTTTCAAGCCCTGATAGTACAGCCCTACGTCCTAGTGCAAGAACCCTCTGTCTAGACGACGGCTACTTAAGCTTCGCAGCGATTTGAGCGAGGGTGGCACCTGTATGACCTGTTGTCACCCAAAGAACAGCTCTTGCTCCATCTCTTAGGGCTTTTTCAATTGGTTCTGGCGATCGCCCCGAAGCCACCGGGAGAGGCTTGATCACAATTTTCCGACTCCCTAAGACGATCTCTCCAATCACGCGAGCGCGTCGCATGTGATCATCTGAGGTGACTAAGTAGACACTATCTATCCCCGCCGCTTCTAAGTCATCAACTAGGGTGGTGAAGTTTGTCACCGTATCTACAGCCCGATAATCCAAGTGAAGGCGATGGGGATCAATGCCGTGCTTGGTAAATACCCGTTTGGCATAGCCTTCTGGGCTGCCAGAAGACACCCAGACTCGTAGTTGTGGGTTGCGCCGCGCCAACTTTGCCGCAAAATGTTCTCGCTCTTCCGCACCCCCTAATACCAACACCGCTTCCGGCTGGACAAAATGGCTCTGAATCGGCTTATAACCTAACCAGATCGAAACCACCATCAAGGGCATGAACCAGGTAAATAATCGGGTTTTTGACGACCGAGGCGGGGAAAATAAATTGCGTTGCTTGCCAGAAGAAATCCTCAAGATCATGGGAACTGTCACGCCCGTTTAATCACTACATTGATGATTTATCGCATTTCCTCAATAGTCATTAGCCCTTGGTTATGAATCAGAGAACCAGTGACGTGAGTAATCTGTGCAGATTTACATATAGTGCGATCGCTCCTGCTGAAATATGGCGATCGCCTACCAACCTACCCGTCTATGGATACGGGGAATCGGCTCTGAGAAGGGAAAAAAAATTAACTTCAGCCGCATAATAAAACTTTTCTGACCCTTACGCTCTATTTCAGGGCAAATTTAAGGAAATTTTTCTCTAATAGAGCGAACTCCCACCAAAAGCTGCCAGAAAAGTCTATCGGTCAAGCCTTTAACAGCCGCAACCAATAACTTGCCTGAAATTTAGCTAAAGAACGGGACTGGCCGGATTTGAACCGGCGACCTAGCGCTTCAGATTTGTGTGAGTTTCCCCACTCTCTGGACTATACCTTCACCATTGGCAGCAATGCCGTTAGGTGGTGGCCGTCTAGTCTCTCGACCTTCCGAATTTCAGGAATATAGATCTTGCTTAACATCTTTATCCCTGATGATTCGGCTTGGTTCGGTATTGCCTTGGAGTGTTAGTAGTCTCACTCTTTAGGGTTCACCGAATTTGACCACATTCACACATGAAGTTTCCTCCACGGTGCCCAATTAACTCAGGAGGCGCTTGCTCTATCCATCTGAGCCACAGCCCCACGGCAGTACGATTTAATTCTAAACCATACCCGTTGCTTGAATGACACGGCGAATCAAAGAGTAGTCGGCACTGGATATCCAAGGCTCCTCCCAAGGGCTACCTCCCGTTTCCAACCCACAAACCGAGCTGTTGGCTTTCAAGATGGTTCGGGGTTGTCTCCTGCGTCTGTCTCTAAGCTCCAACGTTAGCTGACCGTGCATGGTATCGCGGCAGAAAAAGCGTAAACCGTCCTCCGTTGGTGCCCGCAGGAGTGTTCCAGGTTTATTAGTTTTCCCCGTTAAGGTAACGTCATACTGCTCATTGCGGGCTTGCATTTGCCAGCTTCCCCAAGGCTCAATCTGCCAATAAACTTGAGAGTTCCAGGGGACAAATTCATAAAACTCTCCTTGATAGTGAATCGCCACTAAGGCAGCGGCTTCTTGCCACCACAGCACTTCCCGACTGCCACCGCCAGCCGTCAAAGCTAGGTCAGTGGCATCGGTAAAGCTATTGCAGTTGAGCCAAAACCATTTTTTAGGAAATGCACGACCCCAGTTTTTCTCACCATAAGCTGGGGCGTCTGTAAACTCGTAACGCTTACCATTCCAGTCAATCCAGCCTGTCGCTAATCCATGGGCCATCAAGATTTGCCAGCCGGGTTCAAAAATTTGCAACGAAGATAGCCAGCCTGCGGTGGACTGCTGTGGCTTGCCCGCATCTCCCCAGCCGTAAATCGGCTTAATTTCGTACTGCCAGCGACAGTATGAGCCATCTCCGGGATTTTGGATGAAGCCTTGATTGAGGGTTGCTGTTGCCTGATAGCCCTCTTGAACGTGGCGCTCAAACTCAACGGGGTTGAGATAAGTGGGTTTTACAGCTAAATCTGTTTTTCCCCAATGCCCTAACGCCAAAACTCCCTGGGATGCCCAAAATTTACTAACGTCTGGAAAAGTACGCCATACATAGCCATCGTCAGCGCCCAGGACTTGTGCCGCGCCGCCGCTATGGGGTTTCCCTCCAATGGGGTCGTCCATGGAATACATAAACGCGAAGGTTTGCCCAGAATCAGGCAAGGTAACGCGGTAGTACCAACCTTCAAAGAAGCGATCGCTACTACCCTCCCAGTGATAGCCACGGTGAGGTGTTTGGGTTAAGTAGAGAGGAGTTGTGGAAATACTAGCCATTAATCTGATTTCTTACTTACTATTCCTGACCACTGAACTTTTTTGAGATGATCGCGACGATAAGAGAAGAAATAGTCGGGTTCGGAGTAGGTACATTGAGGTGCGATCGCTACTTGCTGATCGCTGATCCCCAGTTGCTCAAGCTGCAAGGCATTCACCCGCCGCACATCTAAACGCACTCGTCCCGGTTTGGGGTCATCAAGGATGGGTGAATTTTGCAGTTGCTGCAAGGCGTAGAGAATTTCCTCTGGAGAATCGGAATCGATAAGGCTGGCTCCAACTTCCGCCGCAACGGTATTTGAAACCTGATAGACTTCTCCCGCGATCGCTGGCCCCATGGCAATTAGCAAGTTCTCTAACTCGCTACCCGAATCAATCATCCGCGCGATCGCTTCCGGGACAATCCGCGTCGCCGTTCCCCGCCAACCTGCGTGAACCGCCGCCACCTGTCCCGTTTGAGTATCGGCAATCAGTACCGGAGTACAGTCGGCACTACAAACCCACACCGCTTGATTTATTTGTTCAGTAACAATGCCATCGGCAGGCGATCGCTCCATTACTTCCGCGTCCTGCTGTACCGCCTCTACCTGCTCAATTTCAGTCGGTGTTAGCACAGTATTACCGTGTACCTGTTTGACTCGATAAACCGCAGCACCCGGCTGGAGAACATCAACTAATTCTGTAGGAAGGCGCGGCGAAAACTGCTGGGTAAAAAAGCCGTGCGACCAGGATTTTAAGAGGCTACAGGTTAGGTAGGGTAATCCTTCCCAAGTGTGCCAGTGCCAGGTATGCATAAAATGATTTTGCTGAAATTTAGTCAAATTCGCTTGATATCGAGGCAAAAACTCCCCTGAGGGCAAATAAACTTAATCGCAAGGGTTGAATCTATGCTAACTTAAGCAACAATTGATTTGACCTGCTGTCGTGGTCTTTCATCAGCAACAGTTTGCCGCCGCCTTCACCTCAACAGCCCTTTTCAAAGCACTGCCTCCACTGCCTGAGGTGAAAATTTTTGAGACCCTGCCCTCCACAAATCAAACCCTTTGGCAACTTCTCGACCAAGGTGCAACAACGGAAATTGTGATTGCAGAACAACAAACAGCCGGACGAGGTCAGTGGGGACGCCAGTGGCAGTCCAGTTTGGGTGGACTCTACCTTTCAGCCGCCTTCTTTCCCAACATTCCTGCCGCTAACAGTACCCCACTAACCCTCTGTAGTGCCTGGGGAATTGCCACAGCCTTAAGAGTTTACGGCATTCCAGCTTTCCTCAAGTGGCCCAACGACTTACTTTTAGATGGGCGCAAACTTGGTGGCATTCTCACCGAAACCCGCATTGCTTCCGGGCAAATTACCAAAGCTGTGATCGGCATCGGCATCAATTGGGACAATTCCGTCCCTGAAACTGGCATTACTCTGAAATCTTGGATGGAATTAAACAGTCTGTCTGGGGAGAGAGACGAAGAAACAAAGAGAAAAAACTTCCCCTCTCTCCATCTCCCCCTCTCCCCATCTCCTCCAATAACCTCCCTAGAAACCCTAGCCGCCATTACCTTACAGGGGTTGTTGTTTGGCTACCAACGCTGGTCAGAAGCCGGAATTG
Source organism: Kastovskya adunca (assembly GCF_059505785.1). Taxonomy (NCBI): domain Bacteria; kingdom Bacillati; phylum Cyanobacteriota; class Cyanophyceae; order Coleofasciculales; family Coleofasciculaceae; genus Kastovskya; species Kastovskya adunca. Next base: position 112,846 of record NZ_JCACLG010000049.1, read on the forward strand.
AAGCCTTGCTGCCGTCTTACCTGGAACTTCTGAGTCATCAGGGATGTCCCGTTGTCGTGAACGGGCAATCGGGTGTTGTAGTCGGTGTTACATCGACAGGCGAGTTGCAAGTTCGTCTAAACTCAGCAACTACTCCTTCGGAAATATGCCTCAAGCCCGGTACAATCAGTCTGGGTTACGGTCGCTGATTCTTCTAACTCCAGGGTAAAAGCATGTTGGTTTCTAAGACTGTAAGCGGCTGTCTGACGTTGACAATACTTTATGCAGTGAGTGATGAGAAGTGAGTCGGAAATGACCAAAGATAAGCAGGTTTACACACTTTTAAGCGTCTTCTATCGGCATCCTCGGCTGATCCAAGGACTGAGTTTAGTGGGCAGTCTCGGCTTTTTAAGTGGCAGTCTGGTGATGGCACAAAGTGACTCACCTATAGATGTGATTGTCCCCGCTATCCCAGAAGCTCCACCTCCCCCAGCACCAGCACCTGCCGTGCAAGCTCCACCGCCTCCAGCACCAGCACCTGTAGTGCAAGCTCCACCTCCCCCAGCACCAGCACCTAGGGCGGTACCAAAACTTGCTCCCCCTGCGCCAGTCGCCCCGGTTCGTCGTAAACCCGCGCCCGTCGTGCAGGCTCCACCTCCTCGGGCACCAAAACCCGCTCCGGCATCGGCTCTCCGCAAACCTGCCCCATCCGTTTCAACCCCTGCGCCAACGGCAGCCTCAGCCCCGAAGAAACCAACGCTGAGTGCTCCCAACATATCAGTACCTTCTGATGCGATCGCTAGACCTCCTCAGGTCATTCTCAGCCCCACTTTCCCGCAAGAGAATGCCAGTACCCCAGGAAATGCCAGCAGTGCCTATATCGACCGTACAGATTATAGTGTGGGGACAACTCGCAGGAACCAAAGCCCCGCTTCAGTAGTGTTGAGCGATCGCGCGACAGGGTGCAAAACAGTTTCCCAAAATGGTCGGCTCACCAGTGCAGTCTGTGGCGTCACTGTACCCACTCGTTCAGTCGCCCGGTCTAATCAAGGCACAGCTATCCTCCGACAACAAACCGCTAGCATTGCTCAACCGATAATCAACTCTGGGCGTTCTCTATCAACATCAACACCGCAATTCGTCAGACCTCCCGTTAGACAAAGATCTGTTGCGGCTGTGCCCCGCGTCAACCGGAGATTTACCTCAGTTGGTTCTGTTGGCATCCAACAAACTGCCCGACGCACGACACGAGCACTATTCCAGACGGTGCAGCCGCCCAAAGATTCCATCTTATACAATGCCATTCGTCGCCCTCAGGCATTGCCTGGTAATGGTCAGACAAGTCTGATCTTCCCGTTGTCCATTCCCGCTTCGATCACCTCAGTTTTTGGCTGGCGGGTGCATCCAATTAGTGGGAATCGCCGCTTCCACTACGGTACAGATATCGGAGCAGCAATGGGAACACCTGTTTTAGCCGCTTATGAGGGTGAAGTCGCAGTGGCGGATTTCCAAGGTGGCTATGGCTTGATGGTCGTTCTCCGCCACGAAGACGGTACGCAAGAATCTCGTTATGCCCACCTATCAGAAGTCTATGTTCAACCCGGTGAGTGGATAGAACAAGGAACCGTCATTGGTCGTGTCGGCAGTACGGGTAATTCTACTGGCCCTCACCTCCACTTTGAATGGCGACACCAGACCTCAGATGGTTGGATTGCCGTTGATGCTACTAATCATCTTGACTATTCCCTAGCTGAGTTTGTAAAAAGTTTGCAAACCGCCCAGGCAAATTCTCGCGTTGGAGGCGTTTAGGAAAGTGTGAAGGATGAAGTATGAAGGATGAAAAGAGGGCTGAGGGCTGAGTCGGTGAGTCGGGAGCACCGAGAGCAGGGGGATGAGGAGATAGGGGACAGGGGTGCAGGGGAGATAAGGGGCAGAGGGGAGCAGAGGATAACTACACTCACCCTTCATCCTTCATCCTTCACCCTTCATACTTCACCCTTCATACTTCATACTTCATACTTCATAGATAACCGTGTTCTGCTAGGAAAGTGGGGGAAATTTCTTCTCCGGCATAGGTAGCGGCTGTTGGGCGATGACCGAGGAGTTTATCGACGTACTTGCCTAAAATATCGCTTTCAATGTTCACCCAACTGCCGATTTGGAGATGGGAGAGGTTGGTCTGGACATAGGAATGGGGAATGACGGCGGCTTTAAACCAGTTTCCTTGAGGGTCGCAATCTGCCACAGTTAGGCTAACGCCGTTGACGGCAATGCTACCTTTGGTAACTAAGTAGCGGGCAATTTGGCGTTGCCACACCTCCCCTAATGCGGGAGGGGCAGCAAAACACATTTCCCAAGAATTAGGTGTTTGTACGGTTTCCTGCAAGCAGCCAATGCCATCAACATGACCTGTAACGAAATGTCCACCGAGTTTGCTACCCACTCGTACTGAGGTTTCTAAATTGACATAGGCAGCGGAATGATGTTGTTGCCCTAAGGTTGTTCGATTCAGAGTTTCGTCGCTAGCCGTGGCAATGAAGCCGTCGGGTAAAATTTCTTCAACGGTCAGACAAACCCCATCGACGGCAATACTGTCGCCAATGGCAAGATCTTGTAAGATTACCTGCGAGGTGGCGTTGATGCCGCAGGCTAGCTCAAAGCGATCGCCTCCTAGCGGTTGAATGGTTCCTAAGGTTTGAATTAATCCTGTAAACACGGGCTTATGGGTGAACTAGTTAGCTTAAGTGGGTTTTGTAATGACCGGGATCAGCTCCAGCACAGTCTTGTGATTTTTTCGTGAAGTCGAGGCACAATCATTCGGAGACTGGGGCATACTGAGATAGTGCAGCCTTGCTGAACCCAGTTGAATCAGGTATGCAAGCACTGGTTTTACGGTTGACCGATGAAGTGAGGAAAAATAGAAATAGAGTCAGTGTTTCCGGTCTCAATCCATCCAGTACCAGTTTACCGCTTCACAAAGAGTGTCCCCGATGCCGACCGTATTCAAGAGGTCAAGCTGATGATTGAAATGAAAGTTGCTGGAATTGCCTTAGATGCTGTTACACGCAGCCCGATTGTGCTACTCAAAGATGCTTTAGAGCGACGTGCGCTTCCCATCTATATTGGGCAAGACCAAGCCAAAGCTATCATCAGTGCGATCGAAAAACAGGCACCTCCTCGACCCCTGACCCATGATCTAATTGTTAATGTCCTTGAAGGATGGAATATGTCCTTAGAGCGCATCATCATTCATGCACTCCAGGACAATACCTTCTATGCCATCCTCTGTGTACGTCAGGGAGAAGCCAAGAAGGAAATCGACGCTCGTCCTAGCGATGCGATCGCGATCGCGCTGCGGACAGGCAGCCCAATTTGGGTGATGGAAGAAGTGATTGCTGATGCGTCCATTCCCGTCGATCGCGATGCGGATGAAGAAGAACGTCGCGCTTTCCGAGACTTCGTTTCAAACCTGCGCCCAGAAGATTTCACTCAGCGCAAAGGTTTCAAAACCGGAGAAGCCTAATCCAAGTCTGTACATCACATCGCGTTCTTCACACAGCTACTTTAGTCTTGATCATTGGTTTTTTGTACTAGTGACTACGGACAAATAATTACTAATGCGTTATCGGCGGTTTGGCAAAACCAACTTACACCTTTCAGTGTTTTCGCTGGGAACGATGCGCTGCTTGGCTTCCCTCACCAACGCCCAACAAACTATCCAACAGGCAGTAAATTTTGGAATTAATCATCTAGAAACTGCCAGAGGCTACGGTAAGAGCGAGCATTACCTAGGACAAATCCTTAAATCGGGTTTATCCGTGCCACGGGAGCAACTGCACATCACGACCAAACTGCCGCCGACGCCTGATGCTGGCTTAATGCATCAATGGATCGATGAATCCCTAGAGCGCCTGCAACTGGACTATTTAGATTGTTTAGCGATTCATGGCATTAATACTTGGGAACATTTGGCGTGGGTTGAATCTTCTACAGGCTGTATGCCAGCCATCAAAGCGGCTGTAGCCGCAGGAAAAGTGCGCCATGTGGGATTCTCTACCCACGCACCGCTAGAAGTGATTCTGGCGTCAATTGAGACAGATTTGTTTGAATTTATTAATCTTCACTACTATTACTTTTTTCAACGCCATGCAGCGGCAGTGGACTTAGCCCACCAAAAGGATATGGGGGTGTTCATTATCTCCCCGGCTGATAAGGGAGGACGCCTCTACACCCCACCCGCGAAGCTGAAACAACTATGTGATCCTGTCTCGCCGCTGACCCTAAATTACCGATTTTTACTGCAAAACCCTAGCATTACCACCCTCAGTGTTGGTGCTGCTAACCCTACCGAACTGGAGGAACCCCTAGCTGTTGCCGATCAGGATACGCCGTTGAGTGCTGTAGAATTGGACGCGATCGCGCAGCTAGAAACTCAACTCAAAGACGCCCTAAAAACTGACTTGTGCAGTCAGTGCTACGCCTGTCTCCCTTGTCCAGAAACGATCAATATTCCCGAAATCCTGCGACTCCGTAACTTAGCCGTTGCCTACGACATGACCGAATTTGGGGAATACCGCTATCAAATGTTTGAAAATGCGGGTCATTGGTTCCCTGGCAATAAAGGCGATCGCTGTAACAGTTGCGGTGATTGCCTACCCCGTTGTCCCGAACAGCTAGATATCCCAGCGTTGCTAGCTGATACACACCAACGTCTGAATGGCCCTCCCCGGCGGCGACTGTGGGGATAGGAACTCTCATTGTTTGAGGCAGTCACTATAGTGAAGAAAGACTCCTTAAGCCAAGAACGAGCAGCAATGAAGGTTAAATTTTTACTCCGCCACCTTCGACACATACCGTTTTACCTCATACCGATTGCTGCTTGTCTATTACCCCTGACTTCGGCAGCGTCAGCCCAAAGCGTAGCCGTTCCACCCCCTTCGGATGCCCCTTTAGAAGCCGAATTGTTAGGGGCAGATGTCTCCTTGGCTGAGCGCAATGTCATCACTGCCAATACAATTTCTCAAACTGGCGTTACAGAGCCTAGTCTCTGGTGGGCAAAAGAACAGTTTGCCGGAAAAATGGTACTCAACTGGCTTGCTTACCCAGACGAAGGTCGGGTAGATGTCATCGTTAATCGACAATATTGGAGCATTCTCGACTATATCGGACGCTATAGCTTTATCAACAAATTTGGCACGACAGCAAGAGACTATGGCTACAACATCAGAGTGTTTGATGATCAGCAGGTAAGAACACCTAACGAGCCAGTAGAACCCATTGCCACCTACACCTGTAATTTCAGCACTGAGCCGCTAAAGTGTTCAATTGAGGTGCAATCCTTGATTGAGGGCTTGCAGGTGAACAGAGGAGCGGCTACAGCGAGACGGCTTTAAATTATGCTATGCCTCGCTACGCTGATACCTTACCTGCGGCACTACTCTGGGTTAAGTGACAGGGGATGGGATTATTAGCCGCATCAATCGCTAAACTCTAACTTCTCGCCACAGAGACAGGTACTCCTCCTGCACTTCCTTGGGTAGGGGAAGCAAGAACTCGCTTCTATCGAGGATTTCCTCGTCTGGTAGGAGTAACGGATTGCTTTGGATATCCTTCGGTAGGTTAGCGGGCTTCATCCCGTTAATGATGGGTGAGGTACCTTCGCTAAATAGGGTGATTTCGATGGCGGGTTCGGGTTGCCAGCAAAAGTTAATCCACTGCTTTACTAGATCTGAGTTGGGATTGGCATTGGATTTCGGTTGTACCCACAAGTCTGCCCACAATGCGGTTCCCGATCGCGGAACGACTACCTCAATTTGAGGATCGTGCGATCGCAAGGATAGTAAATCTGTAGACCATCCCACTGCTAACCAGGTATCACCTAACATCAAAGGTTGCAGGTACTTGTCGGAACTATAAAGTCTGGCTTGTTGATGTAGAGCCAGCAATTCTTTTTCTAGGTTATTTACCTGGGCTAAATCCAGCGTATTGTAGGAGTGCCCTAGTTTTTTTAAGGTTAGTCCGATTGTTTCTCGCGGCGAGCTTAAGAGTGAAATACGATCTTTTAATTCTGGACGCCATAAGTCACTCCAATCCGTGGGTGTCCAGCCCAGCTCCTGGAACTTGTCCCGGCGATAGGCAATGACGGTACTACCCCAGCGATACGGTGCCCCCCAGACAGCTCCAGATTTATCCACTTCCCCTTGCGAGTTTCGCTCAACTAACAGTTTCCAGCGATTGGGAAGTTGCTGCCACCCAGACAGTTCAGCGATGTCTAGCGGTTGAATCAATTCCTGCTGAATTGCCTGTGCTAGCCAAAAGTCACCGATTGTCACCAAATTAGCCACGGCTGGCGGCTGGCGTCTAGCAAAGGAAAAGGGGGAGGATGAGGGAGTATCGCTATTCGTCGCCTGCTTTTTCCAAGCTTGCAGACGATTGAATAACTCCTTGAGTTGCTCTTCAGGGTCAAAACTGAGGCGGCTAGGTTGCTGCAATTCCCTACGAAATTCTCCCGTTAGCTGGGCGGGAATGGAATCTTTTAACAGCCGCACTTTTAAATCTGCGGAACTGCCACGGCTACAGCCTGCTGTGAGCTGTGACAGTGCCAGCCCTCCGGCACTCACTAAAAACGATCGTCGATCCATACTTTCCTTATCACCGACTAGAGACAATTCTATCCTTCGCTTCTACTCCCTCGTCCCTCAATCCTGTCGTCGCTCTACACCAAAGCCAACTAAGTCAATGACGGTGGGGGTAACGTTTTCTTCTGGGCGTTGGTAGGTAATGATGGTGCGAAGTCGCATATCTGGTGCGACAAAGCGCATTTGATCGACAGCGACAGAACGACGGTAGTAGGTTGTCATCTCTAGGGTTTGCCGACTGGGAAGGTAGGTAAAGCGACTAGCGATCGCCCCGGCTTCAGAGTAGCCCTGATCCCGCCAGTAAAAGCCCTGAACGACTTCCTCGGCTTCAGGAACAATCGCCCCTGCGGGTAAAGGCGGCATCTCCATTTCGGTATCAATACTGACATATTGATCGGGAACAAAGAGTGCCTTCAAACTCATGGACACTTCTTCGCCCGTTTCGGAAACCGTGTCAAAGGCGATCGCAAATCCCGGACATGTCCCTTCAACTGTCGCTTTTGCCATATCTACTTTTATTTCCCCAAATTGAGACAAGGACAAAATCTGCTGTTTCTCGTCATTTCTTAGGGTTTCTACTCTAAATTCTGTATAAGAGCGTTCTATCTCACCTTGAAGAACGGAATGATAAGTTCTTTCCGTTTTCCATAAACCTGTACAAGCTGTAAAAAATTCCTGAAATTTAAGCATGTTTTTTTAGATTGACCTCAATCTATAGGTAGAAAATTAAGATTTACTTGTTTGAAGCAAGAAGCAGGAATTTTGTTTTCCTTTATACCAATAATCTCTAGCAGATTTATATCGAGTTGAAGATTGACACAAAAGGAAATTTTCGCTACTAATGACACATTGTGGATTAATCTTTCTTAATTAAATATTATCGCTATTTATTGCTGTTTCTCTGGCTATATAAGCGCTTTGCGCGATTTTCCTTATAAAAATACAGACAAATAAACTAAGTACATTTACCCAAAGCGTGAGTGCTCAATTCACATTTACTGAGAAACATAAAGATATTCCGCGATTAAGTGGGGATCAGTCAATTTTTAGTAAACGAAAGATAGAATCAGAACAGCAAATGCTGACTTATGCTATTCAAATTCGCTTGCCTAAGAACTTTAGGAGAATTATTTAAAAGGCTTATAAATAGTCAAGCAACACTTAAATGATTCAAAACTAGGCGTAGTTTCTCAATAAGTTGCATAGCATGAGAAAAGCACATATAAAGCACATATAGGGACAAGGCAATCGCATGGATGCACTTCAACAACAAATCACAACGTTGAACCATAAAGTAGACGCTTTATATCAAATCATTGAGCAACTGAGCCACAAAATTCCAGAATCGTTGTCTGACTTTCGGCAGATGTCAGTTCAGGTAGGCTCTCCTTCCTCACTAAGCGATCGCTGTTTCCCCTCCTACTCAAGCAGTCGGATTAACTCCGCAATGACACATAAAGATGTATTGGTTGATAGTAATTGCATAGAAAGCAATTCCGCTCACAATACCAACAGCACGATCACTCCAGACATTCAAATACAACGGTTGACAGCCCAACTCACAGCCGCCTACAACCGCATTGCTGCTCTCGAAGAACAGCTACTATCCCAACGCATTCATTCTTAAGCTAACTCGTCAAGGTAGAACAGATTTACGGCTCGCCTTGATCAGTAAATATCAAGCCTTACTAGCTCACCGAAGTTTTCCTTTCAGCCCAGTTAATGGTTTTGGCTGTATCGCTCTACCACTGCTTCAATCACTTGCAGAAGTTTTCTTTGATCCCAGCCGGTTGTTAAGTGAGCAGCGATCGCACAACCTCCAGCCCCAACACCTTCTTTGACATATCCCGCTTCGTAGGACTGAAGCTGAGGATAGCGAGACTGGGCAAAACTTAGCGATGTTGCGATTAGCGCCACCGAGCCTACAGCTTGTGCTAAACCGACTGTATCTCCAGTTGGGTCTTCCGCGACCCAGCGGGTTGTGCCTACGACGATTTCTTGGGGTTGCCATGCTAGGTGGTGATGCCGAGCCACTGCTGCTATCAGGGCATAGGTAGCTAGCATTTGCGTGCCTCCTGCTAGTAAGACCCCACAACTCCGACTCGCAGCGATCGCCATCCCTGCCGCCACAATTTGCATGGGATCGCCGACAGCAGCGACGAGCTTGAGGGGATCGAAAGCCGTTTGACCTTCTAACCCAGCCTGACGCAACCCGGCTTGCACAATCTCCCACTTCTGAGCATGATTGCAGGTGGGATGAGAGCTATTAACTTTGCCTGTTGCGGCAATTCCTAAGCCTGTAAGCACACCAAGAGCGGTTGTCGTTCCCCCGACAACACACTCACTAATAATTACATAGCGATCGCCAACCACCGTCGCCAGGGTCTGCCCCCACTGCAAGCCTTGCTCAAACAGATGTTTAACGATGGTTAGGGGTAAGGCAGCACCCGTGCTCAGGCAATCTGCCGGAACACCCCCCAAGTTAATGGCGGGAACAGCAGGGGGATGGGGTAAACCCGCATTGAATAAATAAAGAGGAATACTCAAGGCTTCGACGACAGCACGAGAAATCAGTACGGGTGAGGCTCCAGCCGTCAGTGGGGGTAAGGGATACTGGGGGGCAATTGTCGGCCCATTGTAGAGAAATTCCGCATCCGCGATCGCTGTATACCTGCGGTCATCCGGCGTTGCTCCAGCGGCTGAGATCCCAGGGATCAGCCCCGTTGCTGTAAATCCCAACACGCAAGCCAAAACAGGAGAGCGTCCGCGATAGCGCCGCAACCATTGATCACCCTGTGACGCCTGCGTATAAACCCGAATCATCTTAATTATTCGTAATCCAGCAAGACCTGCACCCAGTTCGGTGGTCGTGGGATCGGATTGCCCAAACGATCGAGCATCAACAGTGCCACGAGATGAACCACAAATAGATAAACAATTTGGTTGATGATAATAGAGATGATCGCGATCGCCTGCACCAAGGGCAGACTCGGCTGTGCCAGCAACCCTAGCCTGACAAACCCCCACTCCAATAATTGGGTAATCTGGGTCATTACATAAACCCAGAGGTCTTCACCCAACAGCAACGACAGCAGCCAAAACCGGAAAAAGAAGCCAATCGTCCCTAAAATTGACCCCACCCCAATCGACCACAACCAGCCGACATGACGTTTCCACATCACCCCTAACTGGACACCCATCAAACCATAGGGAATCACAAACAAGATACTGCGGGTCGGGCCCATTAGCACCGAAAGCAGTAACCCCGACACCAACGCTGCCATCCAGGAGGCGCGATTTCCTCGCCGCAAATAAACCAGCGCAATCGGGATGGGGAAAAACATCCGCCACACTGGCCCTAAAGGAAAGTAATAATTAATCAGCCAAATCAAGCTGGCAGTACTGGCAAGAAATGCCGTTTCCACCATCACGATGGGGTCAGTTGTCAGTCCCGTCTTCGGTAACGCCTTCAAACCCTGGTTAGGCTCCAAGTCCTGCCCTACTTCATTGCCACTTTGGGATTGGGTTACCGATTTTGAAGGCTTACCGTTGGGTGCTTCATCATCAGCATTCTGATTAAGGTGGGCGTCATCAAAGGAATCGCTCATGCAAATTTACTAAACTCTTGACCGATCTCCACTTTAACCCTCCGTCTGAGGGTGTGACGGATTAACTACTACCGAGGAAAGGTCAGAGGGTGTGTTTACAGGTGCTTCTTTCTCTACCTCCTGTATCACCAAGACTGAACAAGGAGCGTGGTGCATAACATGATTACTCACACTTCCCAGCACCGCCTCTGGTAGCCCCGTCCGACCTCGACGCCCTACCACAATCAGATCGGCTCCCCACTGCTGGGCAACTTCACACAGTACCACCCCCGCCTCACCAACTTTGTAATCTGCTGTTGTTGGCACTCCTTGATTCTTGGCTTCCTCAGAGTGGCGCTTGAGTAAATCCTTTGCCTCCTCAATGCGCTCCTCAATCAGGAGGTGTTGGGTGGGATAGTTAAAATTCATCGCCTCGGGATAGGTACCTGTCGGCATCGACATTGGCGTTGTTGATTGCCCAATCACTTCGTGGGTGAGGCAATGCAGCAACCGCAAGCTAGCGCGATTTAATTGCGCCAATTCCAGTGCTTGAGCAAAGACAAACTCAGACAATGGCGATCGCTCGACGGCAACAAGAATTCTCTGAAAGGCCATAGTTGATAGGAGATTGGGGAAAAAAGATCAAGTTATGTACAACTTTGATTAGCGCCGCTCCCTCGTAGCCCAGGATGAAGGATGAAATTAACCATTAGCCATACCCAGTGCTATTAACAACTGACTAATTACGCAATAATTCTCTCCAAGGCTTGTAAATCGGGAATACAAAGAATATCGTGATCGCGCTTAATTAGCGCTTTCTTCTCCAGCTTAGTCAATACCCTGGTGACTGTCTCCCGTGCCAAGCCACTGAGGCTACTGAGTTCTCGATGGGGCAGGTTGGGAATCTCTGTTCCCTGCTGTCGGGTTTTGCCTTGACTCTCGGCGAGAAATAACAATGTATCTGCGACTCGCGACACACTGTCTGACTCTCGTAAACGCAAGCGACGATTGACTTGCCGCAGGCGTTTTGCCATTAGCTGTGCCAAACGAACACCAGCCAGAGGTTCGGAATGAATTAACTGGACAAAATCTTGTGCTGGAACACTTCCAATAGTGGTTGGCGTCAAGGTAATGACATCTGTAGAACGAGGCACTTCATCCAAGGCTGCCATTTCACCAAAGAGTTCTCCCTTACCCAAAATATTGAGCGTTACCTCTTTGCCATCGAGATTGTATGTACGAATCTTTGCCCAACCCTCCAAGATAAAGTACACGGAGCCACCCCAGTCATTTTCCAGGAGAATGACCCGATTAGCTGGATGACCACGGGTGACGACATGAGCTGTGGCTTTCTCCACACTGCCTTCGGGCAAGCCCGTGAAGAAAGGAGCTGAGCAAATCAACTCGTTAACGTGATTCATTTCTTGTGGGCTGTAGCGGTCTTCCATAGAGCCAAGGCACATTGTAAACGTCGTGGACAAAATAATCAGTAGTCCACTGTTTGAGGCAGGCGACGATGATGAAGCGCGATCGCCAAAGCATCAGAAGACGCTTGGCTAACGTGACTGTTGTAGTTTGTTTACCTGCTTTCTACTTTGTTACTCAATTAAGAGTGAACAAGGACAATACGCTCTCGTTGAAGTCCCAACAAGCCCTAGGCTGTTTAGAGCCTTCGCTTGGTGCGGCGGACACATTAGAGCACCATTGACAAATCCCAAATGCCTGAAGATTTTACTTCGTTGCCTGCCGACAATGGCAACGACATTGCACAAAACGTCACAAGGACACCGCTAATCAGGCAAAAGTCGGTTCAAAACAACAGTCAAAGCAGTATGCACCTCGTTATTATGCGCTATATAGAGGAGTCTTTTAAAACTCCTCTATATAGATTCCCTATTCTCCCGTCTTGACAGATGAGAGGGAGGAATGCGTTTATGATGGTGAAAATCTTACCAGTCAGAATCGATGCTTGGTAGTTCTGCTGGTGGGGATTTGGTAGCTGGCAAGGGATTTTTTCCCGCCATAGTGAGCGCTCAAGGCAGTTCGCACTCACTGATGAGCAAATCTGATGGGGTTACGTTGCGATCGCGCATTAACATTAGTAGCTAGCGGTAGCGAGCTACTTGCTCCTCAACTTGACCTCACCCTTGAAATGAGGATACCTAGTCTCTCGCATCAAGCGGCGATATCACCTCGCCACGCTCGTTCTTGCATTTGGGTTCCACCGTGACTTCTCAGAAGGATATTCAAGACCTCATTGCTGATATTGACCGCATTTTGCCCAATGCCGGTTCTCATCTTCCCTGGTATAAGCCAGGAGATAGCGCGGCTTTGCGTCAAGTTCTCGAACGAGTGCGGAGCTATCTCGTTGTCCAGCAAAAAAAGGCGGCTTCGGAGCCATTACCCGCCGCCAACACCGTTCCGTCGGAGCTAAATCAACCGATTGGGCAATCCGTCTCTCAAGCCGTTGATATTCTGCGCTCAGAATTACTCCAACCCTTACAAGCCGATGTTGCCATCCTGCGTCAACAGCGAGAGTCCCTCTTAGCAGAAATACGGCAACTCGAAGCGACTCGGCAACAAAATCAAGCGCCTCGCGAACAAACAGCAGATCAACAGCAATTGCTCGCTGAATTTTCTCAAGCGTTGATGGAGCGATGGCAAGACAGCTTTAACCAACGTCTGAACACTCCATCTTCCTTACCTACCCAACCCCAACACCTAGAGCAACTGAGTCAAGTCCCCAACCAGTTTGATCAATTAATCCTTACCCTGGACGAAAATCAACGCATCATCTTCGAGACGTTCCAGCGCAATCTTCAAAGCTATCAGGAGTCCCTAGCCCAAGGACTAGAAAACATGCATAACCTGGGCGGGCGCACAGAGATGATGTTTACCGTGCTGGTTAATCGCCTAATACAACAACTGGGGAAAGAAACTTCAACTCTGGAATCCTTGCCAAAGAATGCAGATGACGTTTTAGACCGCAGCCAAACGATGCCGCCAGTTGGCTCAGAACCCTTCCCACCTTTGGAGTTAAGCCTAAATACTCTGGCGAAACCGAGTGTAGCCAAACCATCACAGTTCCCCTTTGCGGGTATGGAGATGACCTCAACAGGTACGGCTCCTAACACCCCCTCAGAAGAGGAAGACCAGAACCAAGACACTCCTCCTCTGAATGAGGACAGCGATCGCCAGGAAACACTACCAGATGCTGAGGCAATGGACGCGTTAATCCAGATAGACCTGGATGAGTCTCAATCCCTATTTCCCGAAACTGAGGGCGTCCTGGTGCCGGAGTTGTCAAATAGGCAGGAACTTGAAGCGTGGCTCAGTCAACTAGAAAGTTCCCCCTCTGGCGTAGAAGGGAGGGAACGCCTTCCAGAGGAAATTGACGAGTTGTACGAAAGTCTCTTTGGAACTAATGCGGTTAGCCCACCATTACCGTTAGATGAGCCTGACTTAGTAGGTGCCGAGGCGGAAGAGGCGATCGCATCACAGACGGCACCTGAAATCGATCCGGCGGCTCAACAGCCACCGCTGAGTCAACCCGTCAATTCCCTTTCAACTCAGATGAAGGACGCCTTGTTTGATGGGATATCAGACCCGGCAAATTTAACTCCAGAAACGCCGTTGCCTTTGGAGCAGTCAACTGGTTCTTGGGAAGAGATTTTGTTTTCTCCAAATTCGCCGCCAATAGGATTTCTAGATGCTGATTTACCGGATAAGGCGACCACAACTGACAGGGTGGATGCGGTAGATGTATCGCTACCTAACGTTGATGTCCTGCCTGATCCAGAAGGTACGGAAGATTCCGAGCGGAGCGAAAAAATCAATGCTCTGACAGATTTATTTGAAGAAATGGGGATCGAGGCAGACAATTCCCCAAATTCTCCTGACCAATTTTCAGGATTTTCAAGCTGGGGTGAATCAACAGTGAGCGCCACAGAAGAAAATTATGACCCTGCCTCCCCTAATGAAGATTTGTTGAGCAGCGATCGCGCATCGCGCGAACAAAATCGAGACTTACGGCTAGATCAAACAACACTCCAGCAATTAAGCGAAGACCTCCACCGCTTTGAAGGTTTAGGACTACCGCAACCGTCAACATTGGAGAACCCTCTAACGGAGAGAACACCAACCGCCGATACAGAAGCGTTTGAGAGGAATCCTCCCGAATCCACCGCCGGACTCAACCCAGGTAACCAAACCTTCCCTGATCCAACTGAGGTTCTGGCAGAAGATGGAGAGTATCAGCTCGACACAACATCAGGGGAAGAAACCTCTTCCCTGAAAGCAGAAGAATCAGATTTCGACCCTGGTTTATTTCCCACTGAAGAACTCACCTTAGATGAGGTAACGCTGCTCAACGGGGAGGAAACATCGCCAGAGTCATCGGATACTCAAGACACATTGCCACCACCAGAAGCGTTTGATATCGATCCAGAATTTTCTTCCTCAGAAGCCGTGACAGAGGCGGGAGAAGCAAAGGATCAACAAGGCTATCAGGAGCCAGAGGCTGAAGCGGAAATTTCCCCAAACACAGTCTGGGAGGAAGCCCCTAACTTAGGAACAGAGGAAGTAACACCGTCAGCCAATTTAGCTTTAACTCCGGATTTATTTCCAGAAGCTTTTGATTGGGATCAACAAGACGAGATTGCTGATGAGATGTTCATGGGTTGGGTAGATCATGAATCGACCGCCATAACCTCTGAAGAAGCAATCTCGATAGTGGAGTCTGAGGCAGATTTCTCCTTGGAAATCGCTCAGGTAACGGAAGAAATCTCTGAGGATAATCAAGACACAATTCCACCGCCGGAAGAGATGGACTCGGAAGCCTCCGCTAGTGCTGAACTAAATGTTGAGCCAGAAAGCGAAACCACTTCGGAGGTAGAATCCGGCAGTGGGACTCAAGATCAGCCAACAGAGTCGCCGCAAAATAATTTTGAGCGATCGCAATCAGACGCTGTAAATCCCGAACAACTGGAAAATCAAGAAAAAACCGAGTAGACTCTCAGAGCGAAAAGTCCACTTTTGAATTTTATTTTCTCGTGCCACCAGTAGACAAAACCTCAACAACCGCGATCACCTTTGATGCCCAAAGCCCATTGCCTTTTCCCTCAAAGCAACCAGACCTATGAGTAATGATTGGTATCTAGGGATTGACTTCGGGACAACGGGGATGTCTGCTGTCCTCTTAAACGAAGCGATCGCCCAGTTATATCCCCTGTCTTGGTCATCGGTGAGCCAAGAAGGGGAGGAGTCTAGCTTCCGGTTACCTGCGGTCATTTGTGTTGAACCCAGCACCGAACCCCAATCTGAGACACGGTTGAGTGTCGCTGGCTTAAGTTCGACTCTGCCAAATAACCACAGTAAGGTCTTTCTGCAACACTTCAAGCCTTACTTAAATCTCGCCATTCCCTACTACTCGTCCCAACAGCAGCGCTGGGAACCCACTGTACAGCTTGATTCTGGGCGTTTGGTTTCACTTTATTGGGTACAGCGAAGTTTACAAACCTTATTGGCGACGCTGTCACCAGCAAGTGAGGACTTTAATCGCTCGGTGCAGGTATCAGCAAGCGGTTTATCTGCTACCGCCCTAGTAGAAGCCTTGGGCAAGCTCAAAGGCGTCATTCTGGGCTACCCGGCAGCGTGGAGCGAGACTTATCGCTTCAATGTCAGAGAAGCGGTTTTAGGAGCCAAGCTGGTTAAGCATCCGGAGCAAATTTTTTTCCTAGAGGATACGATCGCCACAGTTCTAGCTGGTTTACCTAGTCCTCGCCATGGGGACGAACAACACCCCACACCGTTTGCCCTTCACAATGGCGGTACGGTGGTGATTAATATCGGGACAACCACAACTGAACTGGCGCTAGGTAATCTCCCACAGAATTACACTAATTTAACCCATAGTGATTTTTGCGTCCGTACTTGCCCCTACGCTGGTATGGCGATAGAACAAGATATTGTCTACCAGTTGCTCGTTCCTCAACTGTCAGAGGAGCAACGCCAGTCCCTGTCTCTGTTGTTACCCACTCCAGTAGAGCCAGATGCCGAAATGCGCGATCGCCTTGCGGTATTATTGCAGCGCTCGGCTCTCGGTCAAACTCTACTAAAAACGGCGGGGTACATCAAGCAGATTCTGCAACATCGCCAGGAATTTAGCTTTGAATTTGGCATCGACTGCTGTACTGTAAGCCGCCAAGCTCTGGAAGACAAAGTTATTCAACCTTTTTTGACCCGGCTCAATGCTGAAATTAATCAGTTATTGGTGCAGACGGGCATCTCAGAACAAGGAATTTATCAAGTAATTTGTAGCGGGGGTACGGCTACCTTAATTGCCCAGTCCAAGTGGCTCCAGCAAAAATTCCCCAACGCTACGCTGATTCAGGATATTGGTTCACCCACTAGCTGTGTTGTTGCGGCTGGGTTAGCGACTTTAGCGCTCTATCCCCAAGTGCTGAACCACTCCCAGCAGCAGTATAGTGACTTTTTCCTGCTGTTGGAGCTTATAGGTGCTTTCACTAATCCAGAGTCAGAGCAACGCGCCTATAGTGTCAAGGAGATTATGCAACGGCTCGAACATCGAGGAGTAAATACCCGCGCCTGTCGCGATCGCTTGCTGGCATTTCTCAATGGTCAACTACCGTCTGGTTTGGTACCCTCAACAGCTCAGATGAACTGGCTAGCAGAGGAATCTCGCGAGAACCAAGATTATGAAGCGATCGCTGCTCCCTTGTTTGAGCTAGTTGAGAATCAGTCCTATCACGCCAATGTAGAACAATGCCAACGCCTGCGCCAATACTTCCAAGCGATTCTGTTGGGGACGAGTCAAAAACTAGACGAACCTCTAGCTATCGAGTTGAACATGACCACAGTGAAGGCAAAAGTGTAACGAATTCGTAATACTTCCTCTCAGTTATCTCCGTAAAAATACATAAGCTTTAAAAAAGAACGAAGAAATATAAAGATTATGTAAAGTGAACTCATTGTTATACCAGTCCTGTTAAAGAAGCCCATATATTGACAAACAGATTGCCTACCGACCGACCTGTCGATAACTGAATTGTTAACTGTGATTAGCACATCTAAAATGCCAGCTTTATCGATTGATGCACCTGTTTTAGTTAGTTCTGTTGAGATATCGGCTCTTCAGCAACAGGTACATCCTTCTGTCACCAACAGAATTAAGCGCGTCATAGATATTTGTGGAGCTTTAGTTGGCTTGATGATTACCGTCATCATCGCGCTACCAATCGCGATCGCGATGCAAATCGACAGCCCAGGGCCAATTTTCTACAGCCAAATGCGCTGTGGTGTGAACGGGAATCCTTTCCGGATCTGGAAGTTTCGCTCCATGGTTGTTAACGCTGACCAACTGAAGCACCTAGTAGAAAACAAAGCCAGCGGTCACATCTTTAAAAATGAAAATGACCCCCGCGTCACCAGTATTGGTCGCTTTCTGCGTCGTACAAGCTTAGACGAATTCCCCCAGTTTTGGAATGTCCTGAAAGGAGAAATGAGCTTAGTAGGAACCCGACCTCCTACTTTAGACGAAGTTAATCGCTACGAAAGTCACCACCACAAGCGTCTTTTCGTTAAGCCTGGAATCACTGGAGAATGGCAAGCCAACGGTCGCTCAACAGTGAAAAACTTTGAAGATATCGTCTGTATGGATTTAGACTACCAAGTGAAATGGTCTATTTCCTACGACTTGGCACTGATTTTAAAAACTATTCTGGCAGTTGTAAAGACACGCGGCGCGTGTTAACCAGTCTTCTCAAGGCTGTATCCTGTCCGCCCTGCACAATAAAATGTAACTCCCACTCCATATAAACTAGTTTCAATAAAATCGACCGTTGATACTGAGTTTATAGCTATAAAGCGTGACGAATCCTTCGCCTGATTCAGAGTAGTTGACTGAGAACGTGCCACCAGCTGAGATACACAAAAGTAAAAACCATACAAAGTCCCGCAAATGTTTGAGGGATTTTTTTGATGGGGAGATGGGAGAGGAGAGGACTAGGAGTTGTAAGTTACCGTATATCTAAAACCCATGACTCAATTGATGGCACAGGATTAGAAGTTAGAGACAAAAGATGCAGAACATATTTACCATTTATCTCTGACTTAATAAAAGAACCAAGCCTACAAGTTAAAGGTGGAATAGCTTAGAGGCAAATTGAGGAAGAAACAAGTACTTTTGTTGTGCCAACACCTGAGTTATAAACTATGAGTTAAAACAGATAGTTTACTCATAGGCTTGTTTATGACCTTACCAAATTGGATTACCTTTTCCCGTTTACTGGGATTACCCTTTATCTTGTATTGGCTTCATAACCCCACGGAGCAAACCCGTTGGATTTGTTTTGGCGTCTTTCTTCTTGCCGCTAGTACGGATTGGCTCGATGGCTATCTAGCTCGGAAGTTGAACCAAGTCACTGAACTGGGTAAGTTTCTTGACCCCTTAGTAGATAAGTTATTGGTATTAGCTCCCCTGCTGGCATTGATTGAATTGGGTCAGGTGCCGGCTTGGGGGGTGTTTGTGATTTTGGGGCGAGAGTTGGCGATCGCGGGTTGGCGAGTCAGTCCTACCCTCACAGGTAATACCAGCATCTCTGGAGCGAATATCTGGGGTAAGCTAAAAACAGTGAGTCAAATTGTGGCGATCGCTCTCCTGATTGCTCCGCTATCTGAAGCCTGGACAACTCCTTCTTTGCTCCTCTTCTGGGTTTGTGTCGCCCTCACCGTCATTTCTGGTGTTATTTATCTTTTCCCTCAAAAAATCAATCAGCCATCAGCAGTCTCTGATAGTCAGACCGCTGACAGCTAATGATTGTTTTTTTAAGTCTTTTAACTTAAATGTCTTAATTAAGCTGTATGCCTTCTGGGCTTTCTAGCTCCTACAGAAGCACCAATCATCGCTGCGGCTAAACCGAGCAAGGAGCCAATAATAAACGACCAAGAAGCCCTAGCTGCATTGGCAGCAACCTGTGCTTCGTTTATGTTGGGCGCTTGGTTTGGCAGCTCAACTCCGCCTGGTTGTTGCACCTGATTGAGAACCTCCCCCGCATTGGCAGCAACCGCTCCAAAAGCTCCCGTTACACCACTCGCTAGCAACCAAGAACTAACCGCCAATGTGGTTGCCCAAAGAATAGCACCATTCAACAGAGCCGTTTTACTGTTCATTGGGCCACAGGTGCGAGCCATCACCCAACCACCAAGAAATAGGGAAATCAGCAAACTAACGATTGCCCAAATTCCTACAGCCCAACCATTAGCAGCCCTAGCGGAAAACCCAATGGCCGCTCCTAAAGCGCTCAAAATCAGTTGAGTGGCGATCGCAATGACAATTCCTGCAATGATTGGGCCCCACCGAACCCGATCATGGTAGTCAACCACTGGGTTGACTACAGCTGATTCGGCAACCATATCATCACGACGATCTATATAAGACATAACTCTGTTTGCTCTCCCTAGACTTTGTTAGCTTTTACCGATGATTTAAGTATCATGGCATCTTATTTTAGGTATAACTGTTAGTTTTCATATCTGCCGTTGGATAGAACGGCAGTTAAAATAATTCACTCATTTTTAAACTTTTGTAATTTTTTTGCTGTTGAAATCTCTTCTTGTTGAAATAAGTATATCTATCCAATTTTAGGAATAAAATCTTACCCGATAATAAGAATTTGACCTGTGAAGTGAAGTTTTTCAAATAAATAGAGTATAAACAAATGGTCAACAATAAAATAAACCTTGTCTAGGTCTAGGTTAAACGCCTTGGTTTTTGAATAAACAGCTTGAGTCCTTACCCACTAACAGATACATAACTTAACTGTATGCTGAAAACGCTATACTCCTCAAAATGGAGTTGACTCAAGACCCTGGAAAAAATTCTTCTGTGACTTAACAAAAATTTTATTTTTTAAAGCTTATGCAGCTTTGCAAATCTTTTGGTAAAAGTCAATCTTCCAAATGGCAGAAGTCTTTTGCAAAAAATACAGTTTGCTCGCTCATTTTAGTTAGCACCCTAATTTAACGAATACCTCGTAAGAAAGAAGTTTCATTATTAATAAAAACCTAAAGTATGAGTAGTTATTAATGATGTACATTAACTTAATTAGGAGACGATAGTATGGCACTTTACAAAATTAAGGATTTCAATCCTAACTACCGTGAAGAAGCATTTGATGGTGAAGATATTAAAGGTCTTAATGTCTACGCTGGACGAACAGAAGAGAAGATTGGTACCATCCACGATGCATTAGTTGACGATAGCGGACGTTTTCGGTATCTAGTGATTGACACAGGCTTCTGGATTTTTGGCAAAAAGGTTTTGCTGCCAGTCGGTCGTTGCCAGGTTGATGCTAGGGCACAACGAGTTTACGCGACAGGGATTACAAGCAAAGACCAAGCGGAACACCTGCCTGAGTACGATGACAGCCTGACAGTTGACTACGACTACGAAGAGCGAGTACGGGGTGTTTATCGTACTCCCACCACAGAAGCCTCAATACCTGTAGAAATGTCGCCGCCAGTCGAAGCATCAGGAACTGTTGAAGCAACTTCTCAACCCGCTCCACGTCCTACTCGTCAGCCTAGTGTGCCTGACTATGATCGCAGTACCTATACGTACGACCGAGAGCCAGACATGTACACGATGAATGAGCAAAATCATCAAAAATTCCGGCTGTACGAAGAGCGGTTAGTGGCAAATAAACACCGTCAAAAGACCGGTGATGTCACAGTAGGCAAACATGTTGAAACCGAAACAGCAAGAGCTTCGATCCCTGTGGAGAAAGAGCGCGTGGTTGTTGAGCGGCACAATCCTACCGGTGCTAGTCGCGCAGCTGCCCCTGGAGAAGCCAACTTCCGCGAAGGTCAAGTAGCACGAGTGGAAGTTTACGAAGAGACAGCTGAGGTCGGCAAGCAAGCTTTTGTGCGTGAGGAAGTTGACATCAGGAAAGAAGTTAAGCAGGATACAGTTGAAGTCAACGAAAAACTGCGTCGTGAAGAGCTAGACGTGGATGTTAAAGGTAACCCAGTTGTAGACCGAGATAAGCGCGTTTAACTAAAGCTTTCCCGTTTCGAGCTTAGTGACACAACTCCCTAGACTTTGGTTGCTAGGCTCGATTGCTATTCCATAAAAAATTTATCTAGAAAATAAGGAGGGAGTTTGATGCTTCATCACTTCAATTACTCCTCCCTAGGTGCCACACTGCTGGCTCTAGGAATCGGTGTCAGTAGCGTCGTCGGCTGGGTAACATCTCACAGGGCTTCTACTGCTTTCGCCCAAGAGAGTCCAACCGCCACTCCCAAAGTAGGAGGTTTCCCCGATGTCACGCCCGACTACTGGGCAAGTCCGTTTATCCGAGTTTTAGCCGAGCAAAACATTATCCAAGGATATCTTGATGGCACGTTTAGACCGGAGCAGCCTGTAGATCGTGACGAGTTTGCTGCCATGATTCGTCAAGCGTTTAATCAAGAGCGGGAGAAGACAATACCTAGTGGTAGTGTCTTCAATGATGTCCCCAACAACTATTGGGCAGCTCCTCCGATTGAGGAAGCTTATGAAACAGGATTCATGACAGGCTTTCCTGGACGGTTGTTTTTGCCGCAACAGGAAGTTTCAAGAGTTCAAGCGATAGTTTCATTAACTAACGGTCTAGAGCTAGGCTACAATCCTGCCACTACAGCGGCAGCTACCACTCCAGCCCAGCAACGGCGAGCTAGCAAGAAACCGATATTCTTTCCACTAGCGTTTTCTGCCCTGATGGAGCCGGTGTTGAAAACAGCGACTCTAATACCTGCTGCTGTGACTCCAGCAACAACAGCTACAGACTCAAAAGCTGCGGAGCCTGCCGCACCAGACTACGTGCAATCCTACTATCAAGATGCGGAGCAGATTCCGGACTACGCCGTTGAAAAGGTAGCGGCTGCTACGCAGGAAGGTATGGTTGTTAATTATCCCAATCCCAAAGTTCTTAATCCTAACGACCCTCTAAATCGGGGTGCTGCAGCCGCATTGATTTATCAAGCTTTAGTGCGTCAAGGCAAGTTGCAACCTCTTGCTGAGAATGAAGAGGCTAATCAGTACGTTGTTGTTCCTACCTCTGAGAACAATCAGAACGCCCAAGCCGCTCGATAAATTTCACGGCGGCTAAATCGCTTTGAGGATCTCTTCATCGAGGGAGAAATCTACTTCAGCGTTGTTACGTCCAGAAGTCAGGTAATCCTTTTCAAAGGAATCCTTCAAACCGCTTACGAGGTCAAACTCTGGGTGCCAGTTGAGGTCAGTCATAGCTTTATGGACATCAGCGAAAAAATGCTGAACTCTGATGGGGAAAGCTTTGCGCTTGCCAAAATCAAATTGTTTGGGGTCGTAGCGAACAATTTTTACTGAGTCTAATGATTTACCTGCGGCTTCGGCACAAGCACGGGCAATACCCTCAAAAGTAACGTAGCGATCGCCGGATACATTGTAAATTTGCCCGATCGCTTTTTCATTCCCCAAAACCTGCGACATGGCTCTGGCTAAGTCTTGGCAATGCCCAAACTGAGTGATATGCAAGCCATTACCAGGAATGGGAATAGGACGATCGCGCACAATCCGGTCAAAAAACCAGGCTTCCAGATCATTGTAATTCTGAGGGCCATAGATGTAGGTGGGACGAATCGCTGTAAATGGTAATTGCTGTTCTTGCAGATAAGCTTCTGTTTCGTGCTTACCGCTGTGGCGGCTTTTGGGATCGACGGCGTCGCCTTCTCTATGGGGTAGCTGGTCAGATTTGAGATAAACACCAGCCGAACTCATATAGATAAAGTGCTTTACCCGGTTTTTAAAGATTTCTGCTAGGGGTTGGGTATCGCTGAGTTCGCGACCATTATTGTCAAAGATCGCATCAAAATCTTCCGAGGATAATTTCTCTTTGAGTTGAGAGGCATCTTGGCGATCGCCGTGAATTTGTTGCACGCCCTCTACAGGTGCAGGCTTGTTTCCCCGGTTAAACAGCACTACCTCGTGTCCCTGTTCTACCAAGAGTTTTGTCAGGTAAACACCGATAAAGCGCGTGCCACCCATGATCAAAATTCGCATGACGATCCTTCTCCAATTCCTACCAGAGGAATTTTACCCTTAACTGTGAGAAGGCTCCCGTTATAGACGGATTTGCGTCACAGCAATGTTACCTGAGAAGCAGACATCAACATCTGTTTTGGGGGCGCGATCGCGTGCGGCATATTCCCCCACATAGTAATAATCATTACCCTCAACACGATAATTAACGGGCAGGGGTTGCGTACTCGGTTGGCAAAATACTATCGGTGGATCGGGTAATCCGGCTTCTAAATGGGGCAAATTCACATTCCAAAAGCTTCCGGGTTCTATGGGGCGATGAAGCAAATCCGCCAAAACTCTTGCTGTCCAACGTGCCGCCACGTCCCAATCAACAACCAACGGTCGTTTAATCCAGTGGGAAATTGCAATTCCCGGAACACCATGCATTGCCGCCTCCCGCACCGCTGCCACAGTGCCAGAGATATAAACATCAACTCCCAGATTCCCACCAGCATTGATACCAGAAAGCACCCAACTGACATTCGGGCAAAGATGAGTCAGAGCAAGGCGAGTACAGTCAGCAGGAGTACCAGCGATCGCATATTCCGTATCGGAGCGACGGCAAACTTGAATTGGCTGCACTGTCGTTACCTGATGACCACAACCGGAAAGATGATCTTGGGGAGCAATGAGTACGCCTTTCCCATTCACGGCTTTCTGAAGAGCCTGGATACCTGGAGCATCGATGCCGTCGTCATTTGTAAGAACTATTACCATTACAGACTACGCAACTTTATATTTCTGCTGTCAAAGATCTTTGTACTTTGAGCATAGTATCTGCTGGCAAAGAGTTAATCTTCCGGCTTTGGGCAAAATGCTCTAACCGCCGCTAACTTTTTGTCAAAAAATACCCTCAGTTGTCCAGAGCTAGGAAGCGAGCATAATTCCAGGAGACATCGCCATGAACGCAGCGAGGATGATGGATGCACTAATTTGCCGCCGAGGTACATGAACTGTAGCGTCTTGGGAACAAGCCCTAGGGTACAATGCAAAGAAAACATCCACAAAAAGCCTAGTTTTTACTTATGACTTCATCAAAAACTCAAAATTTCTCCACTGAAAAAAGTTTGGAGGCAATGAAGCATTTTTCGGAAACCTATGCAAAACGTACCGGAACTTATTTTTGTGTTGACCCTTCGGTGACTGCTGTAGTAATTGAAGGGTTGGCTAAACACAAAGATGAACTGGGTGCTCCTTTATGCCCTTGCCGTCACTATGAAGACAAAGAAGCGGAAGTAAAAGCAACGTTTTGGAATTGTCCTTGCATCCCCATGCGCGAGCGCAAAGAATGCCACTGCATGTTATTCCTGACACCTGATAATGAGTTTGCCGGGGATAAGCAGGAGATTTCTAGCGAAGAACTAGAAACGGTGCGACAAAGCATGGCATGAACTCGACAGTACCACCAGAAGAATTTTGGCAGGGTGTCGAGCAGTTTAATCGGCAGGACTTTTATGCCTGTCATGACACCCTGGAAGCTTTGTGGATGGAAGCCTCGGAACCCGATAAACGGTTTTACCAGGGAGTGCTGCAAACTGCAGTTGGCTGTTACCACCTCGGCAATCTCAACTGGCGGGGAGCCGTGATTCTCCTAGGCGAAGGAATCAAACGCCTGAGAGATTACCAACCCACTTATGAAGGTATTGATGTCACTCAGTTGCTAGAGCAAAGTGCAGAGTTATTGCAAGCACTGCAAGCAATAGAACCAGAACAGGTGGGGGAATTTGTGAAAGAGCGATCGCCTCATGAGGCTAGCCAAGACAGCAACCTCAGCGGAGCTAGGCTTGATTACCTGCCACGGATTCAAAGAGTTGAGACTTGATGGGTAGCTGGGGAGAAACTTTTGGCTGTGACTGTCCGTCAAGACCGTTATAGTTGGGGAAGTACCCACCCGACACCGAAACGATCCGGATCGTGACTCTTAAGTATGGGTAAATTAACCGAGTGCGGTATCACAAGTTTTTGACATCTGGAGCCTACACAATCAATGAAGTTCGCTGGCAAAGTTAATTTCGATCTGAGGCGTCGCCTGGGTTTGGCGTTAGTGCTGCCTGCTGCTTTAGTAGGCGCGATCGCCATTCCTCCTCAAATATTAGACGCTCAGGCACAAACCGGAGACGGACGTGCCCTTACCCTACAATCTGATGTTCAAGAAGCTAACTCCCAAACTGGGGTAATCACCGCGCGGGGCAACGTACAAATGAACTACCCTGCCCGACAAATTCAAGCAACGGCTGCCCAAGCCCAATACTTCAGTCGGGAGCGTCGCCTTGTACTGAGTGGCAATGTCTACGTCTTGCAGGAAGGCAACAGTATCCGAGGTGAAACCATTACCTATCTAGTCGATGAAGGACGATTCGTTGCCCTACCCAAAAGTAATCGGCAGGTAGAATCCACCTACATCATTTCCGATCCCGAAGCACCTGTCTCTACCTCACGGTGACACTGCTCTTCACCCTAAATCCGTCTCTAAGACACCTATCAGCTCGCTTGCTGATAGAGAATTGACAAGATCAGCGTTTATTTATAGCGCTGATTCTTGGATCATAGAGGAGCGATCGCGGTGCCAGGATCTACGTCAGTCCTCAGCCGTGAGGAGCAAGACGGCACCGTTGAGATTACATCACTGCTACCTTAACCAAGGGCTGCTCGAGCACAGACAACTCTTAAATTGATGTGAAAATTGTTCTAGAGAACATCCACAAATCCTACGGCAAACGCATTATTGTCAACCGCGTTAACCTTTCAGTTGCCCAAGGAGAAGTGGTTGGGCTGCTAGGCCCCAATGGCGCGGGAAAAACTACCACATTTTATATAGCTACCGGACTCGAAAAACCTCTACAAGGGACGGTGTGGCTAGACGACACCGACATTACCGCCTTATCGATGAACAAACGAGCGCATCTCGGCATTGGCTACCTAGCGCAAGAACCCAGTATTTTTCGTCATTTGAGCGTGCAAGAAAATATCCAACTGGTGCTAGAGCAAACCAACGTACCGCGCCGGGATTGGAACAAGCGCCGACAAAGCTTACTGCAAGAGTTTCGCCTGGAAAAAGTCGCTCACACCCTAGGTAATCAAGTCTCTGGAGGAGAACGGCGGCGGACAGAATTGGCACGAGCCTTAGCCTCCGGACCAGAAGGGCCGAAATTTTTATTTTTAGATGAGCCATTTGCTGGGGTTGACCCCATTGCCGTGTCGGAAATTCAAAAAATTGTGGCGGGATTACGCGATCGCTACATGGGAATTTTGATCACCGACCACAACGTCCGCGAAACCCTCGCCATTACAGACCGCGCCTACATCATGCGGGACGGGCAAATCTTAGCATCCGGTAGCGCCGAAGAACTGTACAACAACCCCCTGGTACGACAATACTATCTAGGCGACGAATTCCAACGCTAGCCCGTTGCCTAGTCAGTTATCGGTTGTTTTCTGGCTGCTAATGACTAATGACTCATCACATAATCACCAATGACACCAGGTAAATCTCTCTACTCCTTCATTCCTGGCTTATCGGTCATGGATCGATACATCGCCAGCGAACTCACCGCACCCTTTCTCTTCGGAGTAGGAGCCTTCTCCTCCGTAGGGGTAGCGATCGGTACACTTTTTGATTTAGTACGGAAAGTGACCGAGGCTGGACTTCCCTTAAGCCTTGCCGTGCATGTAATGCTACTGCAAATGCCTCAATTCATCTCCTATGCCTTCCCGATGTCTACGCTCCTAGCCGCACTGATCGCCTACAGCCGCCTTAGCAGCGATAGTGAATTAGTTGCCCTCCGGAGTTGTGGGATCAGTATCTATCGCCTCGTCATGCCTGCCATTGTATTGAGCTTAGTGGTGACAGCGATGACCTTTGTCTTCAACGAGTTAGTTGTCCCGGCTGCCAACTACCAAGCCTCTCAGACCTTAGAACAAGCTTTAAATGAAGGAACCCCTTCATTTGAAGAAAACAACATCTTCTATCCCGAATACGGAGAAGTTACCCAACCCAACGGTGAAAAAATCCGTACCCTCAAGCGCTTATTCTACGCCGACCAATTTGACGGTGAGAAGATGAAAGGCTTAACCATTCTCGACTGGTCCCGAACAGGACTTAACCAAATTGTCACCTCCGAATCAGCCGTTTGGAACCCCGAACAAAGTACCTGGGATTTTTTCAACGGCACCATCTATCTTGTCTCACCCGACGCCTCCTACCGCAATATCCTACGTTTTGAAAGTCAGCAGCTAAAGCTACCTAGAGCACCCTTGGATCTGGCAAGCAAAGCTCAGCGAGACTTTGGCGAAATGAACATTGCTCAGTCTTTGGAATATATGAAAATTGTGCAGATTGGAGGGGATATGAAACGGCTACTTAAAGTAAAAGTACGCCTGAACCAAAGAATCTCGTTTCCCTTTGTCTGCCTAGTCTTTGGTCTAGTTGGTGCCGCCTTAGGAACCCGACCGCAACGGACAGGCAAGGCAACTAGCTTTGGGATTAGCGTTGTTGTGATTTTTTCCTACTACTTACTCGGATTTATTACTGGGGCATTAGGTCAACTTAGCATTCTCTCTCCCTTCATAGCTGCCTGGTTGCCCAACTTCTTTGGTTTAGGAGCTGGAAGTTTATTATTAGTCAAAGCAGCACGGTAATGTTCACAGAAAGCATAGCCCGACAGAGAGAATATAGAGTCAGGCAAAATATTGTTATTCTCACTGACAATAATTCTGCCCTGAGAGACTAACTCAAATTAAAAATAGTTAAATACTGATATTCTGGACTCGCTATTGGCGGCGACACCCTACTTTATAGGAGATAGAATCAACTTAGGAAGGAAGCGGCTAATTGGTCTTGAGACAAGCATTTCACAAGGTCACAATCGAAATGCAGCCCAAGTATTGCTCCAACCTCCTTGAAAGTTTAACTTTTGCACCACTCTGGCGGCACTACAGTCATGTCTTCTTCCAAGCAACCTCCAGCCTCCCTCCGTTACCTCAAAGCCCGATTGCGACCGTTTGGGCGTCCAGTGTTTTGGGCTTCTTCGGCTTTGTTGTTGTTAGTGCTGGTTGTGACATGGGAGTACTGGCTCTCTCCACAGTGGCAGATTTTCACAGGTGCAGAACCTGCAATTCCAGATAGTCAAGGGGCAATCGCCGATCAGCTAACACCAGAACCAGCTCTCTCAGCCAACGAGCTGGCAGAGGGTGCCACAGAGATAGATAGCTCATCAACCCTTTTACAAGAATTAGAGAACCTCCAAGAAGCTCCGGTATTAAATTTGCCAGAGCCAACAACTCAGAAGGATCAACCTACAGGTTTATTTGCTGAATTTATCCGCAAACAGTCAAATACAGCGCCTCAAAACCCTGCTACTAGCTCCCTTCCTAGTCGCTCATCCCAATCTAATGCCCCATCTAGTAATCCGTTTGCAAACTCAGCGCAAGCCTTGTTAAATGCTGGCCCTCTCGCTGATGGTGGTCTGTTTACAGATTTGAGCGCTCCGGCTAGCAGTTTTGATACTTCATCAGCCTCAAACCCTACTTCCTCTGTTCCTAGAAATAACCTGCCCAACTCCAATCAAAATACAAGACCAGTCAGCGCCTTACAAAATGCCCTCAATAACCAAGCGGCTGTCAATAACACGGCTACTCCTGCTCAACCCCAGCAGCCGCCAGCGATTGTACAAGAGCAATCTCTCCCCCCTCAAGCCCTACCAGGACAAATTACCTATCCACCTGCTAATGCACCAAGAGGAACAGCTTACAATCCTCCTTCAGGAGCCTCTGCTGTTCCCAGCAATGCCTATAACTTTTTAGCTCCTTCCCAACCGAGTCTCAATGCACCGATTGTTCCTGTGGCACCAGTCGCCCCAACTAATATCGGGCAGTACTCAGTCCCACCGCTTCCGCAAGCAGGAGTTAATACTCCCCCGCCAGTCACCTATGGCTTACAGCCCAGTCAGCTCACTCAGCCAACTACTGCCCCTTCCCGTCGTACTCAAGGAAGCTATGTCGGGGGAAATCGGTTGAATACGTTTTCAAATCCCTAAACAGGGGAACGGGGAGAAATACTGAGTCGGTGAGTAGGGAAGAAAGTATGGAGGTAAGAGGTTAAAAGTTATCGGTTCTCCCCTGCTCCCCAATCTCCCTACTTCAGAAGGTTCACTGAAAGTTTTTAATGATGGCTTCGGCAAACTCAGAACACTTTAAGGGAGGGTCTACGGGTGGAGTCATTAGGCGTGCTAAGTCATAGGTGACTTCTCCCTTGGCGATCGCTTCTCCCATACCTTTCTTAATCAAGTCCGCTGCTTCCTGCCAGCCCATATATTCCAACATCATCACGCCTGACAAAATTAAAGAACCCGGATTAATCCGATCGAGTCCGGCGTGCTTCGGTGCTGTGCCATGGGTCGCCTCAAAGATGGCGCAAGTGTCCCCAATATTGGCTCCAGGCCCCATCCCTAAACCGCCAACGATCGCTGCTGCTGCATCAGAGATATAGTCCCCGTTCAGATTCATCGTGGCGAGAATAGAATATTCATCAGGACGGGTCTGGATTTGCTGGAAAATACTGTCAGCAATCCGGTCATTGACCATTACTTTCTCTTTCCATTGCCCGTTCCCGTGGGTTTCCCAAGTTGCGCCGAGGACGCTTTCGACTTCCTTTGCGACCTCCTTCCGCTTTTCTGGGGTAAGGGAGTCATAGCCTGGTTCTACTCGTCGTGCATTTTCCTCGAAGGTGATCTCAGGATTTTGCTCTTTGTTGCTGAGAATCCAAGATTCCCGTTCAGTGACGCAGTCAGCGCGAAACTCTGTCGTTGCCAACTCGTAGCCCCAATCTCGGAATGCCCCTTCTGTATACTTCATGATGTTGCCTTTATGCACCAAGGTGACTTGGCGCTTTGACTTGGGCAGTTGCAATGCGTGCTTAATCGCTCGACGCACCAGACGTTGAGAACCTGTCTTACTAATCGGCTTAATGCCAATGCCAGAGTCTAAAGGAATCTGCTTTTTGCCATGTTCTGGGGTAGCGGGAATTAGCTGAGTGTTGAGGATAGAAATGAGCTGATCGCCGATTTCACTTCCCTGACGCCATTCAATTCCTAAATAAATATCTTCCGTGTTTTCCCGGTAAATGATCACATCAAGTTTTTCCGGGTATCTGTGGGGAGAAGGTGTCCCAGGGTAGTATTTGCAAGGACGGACGCAGGCGTAGAGGTCGTTAATCTGACGCAGGGCGACGTTCAGGGAGCGGATACCACCACCAACAGGTGTTGTCAGTGGGCCTTTGATGGCAATGCCGTATTCTTGAATGGCGTTTAGAGTATCTTGGGGTAGGTACTGGTAAGTACCGTAGAGGTCGCAGGCTTCGTCCCCCGCGTAGATCTTGAGCCAGCTAATTTTCCGCTCATCGCCATAGGCAGCTTTCACAGCGGCATCAATTACTTTTTGGGTGGCAGGCCAAATATCAACCCCCGTGCCATCACCACGAATGAAGGGAATAATGGGATTATCTGGAACAATTGGCTCACCTTCTGAAAAGCTAATGACAGACCCTGTATTAGGCGGTGTAATTTTCTCGTACATGCTGCGGGTTTGAGAAATGACAATGACTTCTTTGGTAGGCTACCAGATCTGACTGCTTGAGCGTCGTTTGTCAGCAGCAGTTTTGTCAATTAGTCAATTAAGCGATGGGGGAGAATGTATGAAAGATGAAATTAATCATGGGGAGTGGTAATGAGCCAACGTGTCATTCAGTACGGGCACTGGCACAGCCCTTATCTCTATCATTCGGGGTTAAATACGCTCCTGAAAACGCGATCGCATCTGTAGGTAGCGTTCCGTGCTGATAGCGTTACGATGTAGTATGCAATTTACTCATGCTTGTGCCGCTCTGCTCTCTGGGCCGATATTCGCTACTTGCAAATGGCTAGATCCTTGGGGCGATCGCTCGTCGTGGGGTTAAATAGTGATCAGTCAGTCCGGACAATTAAGCCGTAGCCATCAGGATTTTTGCCCCTTCCTCTCATGATCCTCCGCCCTTAAATTCTCCGACTCGACTCCAGACAGCGGTAGATTGTGCCGCCGTCACCTCAAGCAGCTATCCCTGTCGCCATTCACTTCCAGCCGCTTCATGACAGACCAAACAACGACTTCCGCCATCCCTAGCGATCGCCAGTTTAATGAACTGGCGAGTCAATTTCAATCTGCTTCAGAAAAAAAACAACTCCAGCTCATTCCAGAACTCATTAATGCTGGTAGTACTGGTGAAACTGTGTTGAGGGAATTTTTACTCTTGCGGCAATCAACTCCGCCTGACCTCGTTGTTGGGAAAGTTTACCAGACCCTTTATAAACTCGAACAACCCACCACAAAAGAATTTCTTCAAACCCACTTTCCTACAGGAGTTGTGCCACTGCGCTCTGAGAAAGGTGTTGACTATACGCAGTTACAACAACTATTGATTGACCAAGACTTCCAAGCTGCTGATTACCTCACCCTACAAAAACTTTGCCAAATGGCGAGTCCAGAGGCTGTCCAGAGAAAGTGGCTGTACTTCACAGATGTTGAGTATTGCCCAGTTGCAGATTTACAAACAATCAATACCCTCTGGCTTGTCTACTCAGAAGGAAAGTTTGGCTTTTCTGTACAGCGGGAGCTTTGGCTAGTACTTGGGAAAAACTGGGAAAAACTATGGAAACAAATTGGCTGGAAGACGGGAAATAACTGGACTCGTTATCCCAACGGCTTTACCTGGGATATCAGTGCCCCAAAAGGGCATTTACCGCTCTCCAACCAATTACGCGGCGTGCGAGTTATTGCTGCCCTGCTAGCTCACCCGGCTTGGACGACTCCGGAATCAGAATCGGTCTGATTTGATTTTTTAACTACAGAGGTGGTAGAGGCGCGTTAGCCGATCGGCATGACGTGCAGCACCATTTTGCGTTTTTAATTACAGATTTTTGGATAAATTCTCAACGCTCGGAGGAAAATCATCTTCCTACCCGTAATGATTTCCTCAATACTCGTAAAAAAACATACATTTCTTATCCGAAAATTTACACAAAACTCCAATCTCTTACAGGAAAATGTTTGTTCGGGACATTGTTAGGGAACGCTAAGTGTAGCGGGTAAATCTTTAGTAGTAACGAGACAAGCAATGAAAGTAGTAACTGCAGGGTGGAGGCTATGACGAGCAACCCTGAAAACCGACTCTTTTGTTATTTGGATAATTTGACACCGATATCCCGAGAACAGCAACGGCTTGCCGCGTTGATGGCACTCGGGCTACTTGATGCTGAAGCCATTCCAGTTTTCGATGAAGCTACCCAGACGGCGGCGCGATTTTTAGAGGCACCGATCTGTATTTTGAGCTTAATGACCCAAGACAAACAGTGGCTAAAGTCCACCTTTGGTCTATCAAGAGTCGGGCTGATGAATCAGCTTGCCAAATCGCGCTCGCTGCCACGCCTTGAATCCTTATGCACCTATGTAGTCGATAGTCATCAGGTGCTAGCGATTGACGACACCTCAACCCATCCTGTATTTGCTACTAGCTTACTCGTGCAGCAATACGGTATCCGTGCTTACTTGGGTGCGCCACTGTTAACCACAGGGGGACAATGCATCGGAACCTTAGCAATAATGGATACCACTCCTCGCAGCTTTACCACCAAGGAGTGTGAGCTTTTAGCACTGATCGCCCGCTGGAGTCTGAGCGAATACGAGCGCAACCAGCTCGGGAAAAATCTCAGTATTACGACATCTGATCTGTCTAAGTCGGCATCTAACGGTCAATTTTCCCAACGGTGGGAACCTGATTTGTCTCAAGGGAATCAGACTGTTCAACTGGTTTCACCTGCTAGCCCACCCGCCAGTAACTCAATTAACTTCATCAAAGTTCAATTACTGACCCAACTTACCCAAGAACTCCGAACACCGCTGACTTCCGTGATGGGAATGGCAAGCGTTCTCGGTCGCGAAGTGTATGGTCCTTTAACGCTCAAACAAAAAGAGTACATAGAAATTATCCACACTAGCGGTCAGTATCTGGTGGCACTCGTTGAGGAAATTGTTGCTCTAGGTGAGCTGGATGAGAAACGTCAAAAATTGAAGCTTGACGCTGTAGACATCGAAATGCTGTGTCAACAGGCAATTAATGGTCTACTAGAATTAGCAAAGCAGCGACAGCTACAGATTCGTTTGTCGGTAGAACCAGGGAAACGGATTTGGTTACTAAACAAGATCGTAGTTCGCCAGATGTTGTACTATCTGGTATTTAGTGTGATTCAATCAGCTGAAGCTGGGGGAGAAATTCGCATTCATATTTCACGAAAAAGCGATCGCCTCAACGTGGCTGTTTGGATCACTCATCCTTGGTTGGGAGACGGTCTACCTCAGGTGGAACTTTACTCAAGTGTTGTTGCAAACTTGAATAGTAGTGAAGTGGCTGCTACGAACCTCTGCCACCTTGACATCAACGAACCTCGACCACTGTCTTTCTCTGCCGTTGGGGAGCAACGGCTCTCTAGTTCTTCACTATCAACAGCCTTTGCCTTAGCGCAGGGTTTCAATCAAACTTCTGAAGAGATGGGCTCTCATGGTAGTTTAAGACTTCTACTAAGCTGCCAGCTTGCAGAACTCCATAGCGGGCAAATTTCAGTTCAAGGTTCACCAGAATTGGGATACCGCTATGTCGTGAGCTTACCTCAGTTAGTAGCGGAGGATTAGTTACTGGTCATTGACGTAAGAATAGACAACTGACAAGCAATTATGAATTCAGTTTGGCAACAATTAACTCTGTCGGATTTGCATCTGCCTCAGTGGCGAGGTGCTAGCTATTTGTATCGGCTAGTAGGCCCGCTGCAAGCATGGCGTCGAGAGAGTTGGCTTTTGCAATGGGCGGAACCACTGACAGCGCTGATGGTGAGCTTGGTGTTGATTTTAGCTCCCTTTGTCTCGACGGCACTGATAGGGCTTTTACTCGTTGCTTGTGCAGCCTTCTGGGTACTGCTGACGTTGTCGGATAGCACCAGAGTAGGAGTGACCCCCATTCACCTACTGGTGTTGCTGTACTGGAGCATAGCAACGGTGGCAACAGCGTTATCGCCAGTAAAGGAGGAAGCCGCCAAGGGCTTGATCAAGCTAACGCTGTATTTACTGCTGTTTGCCCTCTCAGCACGGATATTGCGATCGCCTCGCTGGCGTAACGTAATTCTGACGCTATTCCTACTGACTTCACTGATTGTCAGTGTCTACGGGCTACGGCAGTGGTTTTTTGGTGCTACTGCACTAGCAACCTGGGTTGACCCTACTTCAACAACAGCAAAGCTGACACGGGTTTATAGTTATTTGGGCAACCCGAATTTACTGGCGGGATATCTGATTCCGGCGGTTGCCTTGAGTATGGCGGCGTGTTTTTCCTGGCAGCGGTGGGTGCCGAAAGCCTTAGCACTGACGATGTTTGTTGTCAATTCTGCCTGTTTGATCCTCACCTTCAGTCGGGGAGGCTGGATTGGCTTTGTCGTCTGTGGATTTACTTTCTTAGTCCTGCTGGTGTATTGGTACAGCGTACGGTTACCAATGGCTTGGCGTCGCTGGGCACTTCCTGTGCTGCTAGCAGGTTCCTTGGGCTTATTAGCCATGGCAATTTTATTTGTCGAACCCATACGCGATCGCGTTTTTAGTATCTTCCTCGGTCGTAAAGATAGCAGTAATAACTTCCGAATCAATGTTTGGGCAGCGGTAATCGAGATGATTCGCGACCGCCCTATCCTTGGCATTGGCCCTGGTAACAATGCGTTTAATAGTATTTATCCCCTCTACGCTCGTCCTCGCTTCACTGCCCTGAGTGCCTACTCAATTTTTCTAGAAGTTGCTGTAGAAACAGGCTTAATCGGATTTTCTTGCTTTATCTGGCTGCTGGTTGTCACCTTCAATCAAGGCGTGCAACAACTGAAACGTTCCCGCGAGACTGGTAACAGTAGCTTTTGGTTAATGGCAGCGATCGCAGCTTTATTGGGAATGCTAGCCCATGGCGTAGTTGATACCGTCTGGTATCGTCCTCAGATCAGCACCCTCTGGTGGCTGATGGTCGCCCTGATTGCTAGTTACTATCCCGCCAAACGTCACCTTGTAGACTCCACTGTTTCCACACCACAAGCGGACGCAGGGGCGTAGTCACCTAGCTCTTTTCTAGCAATAGAATTTAGAAGTAAAACACTAAGCCTGCCGACCCAGACTTAGTGTTTTACTGCAGGTTTAAGGTAGAGGCGGAATTATCGAGCCGCTTCCTGAAGATTACCTAAGTTGAATAGGAAGGGCACGCTACCGTTGGAGCCACCACCCGTCACGAGGACGTTTGGCATCTGGGCACCTCCTTCTCTCCAGGCTTCGATAGCTTCTTTTTGCAGCACTAGCTGACCCCCCTGGGCTTTCAAGGTTTCTGCGAGGAGTCGTTGAGCTTCAGCTTTACCTTTAGCACGGTTAACATCCGCTTGTGCTTGTTGTTCTGCTTCCCGTGCTACATAGACAGCTCTTTGCGCCCGTTGTTCGGCAATTTGCTTTTCTTCAACGGCTCTGGCAAACTCTGGTGAAAACGTCAGGTCAACAACGCTGGTATCGAGGACGAGGATGCCGTACTTTTCTAGGCGTTCACTTAAAGCCAGATCAAAATCTTGCTTCAATTCATCCCGTTTAGTAATCGCTTCTTCAACTGTTCTTCTAGCCGCCGCGACTTTAAAGGATTCTTGAGTCTGAGGCGCAATAATTTTCGACACAATATTCTCTAATGTGCCTTGTTTGCGTCTAATCTCAACAACCTGGGTGGGATCGAGGCGGAAGTTGATGGCGAAGCTAGCTGTCAGATTCTGAAGATCTTTGGTGGAACTCTGAGCTGGGACTTCAAATTTTTGGACGGTCAAATCATACACATCCACTATAGAAACTAGTGGGGGTTTGATATGAATACCTTCAAGTAAAGCGCCATCACGGGCTTTTCCTAAGATGCTGATTACTCCTGCCTGACCTGGGTTGATGATGACAAAGGAACTAAAGCTAATCAGGATCAGCGCGGCGGCAATCACCCCACCAACTAAAGCTTGCCAACTTTGTGCATTCTGGGTCTTCAAATTTCTATCTCCTTTGTGGTGAATGGACTTGGGCAAAAATACGGTGTGAAGCTAGTTGTGGCAGGTTGGACATAAAATAATCTTTCTGACCTTATTCCAGGCTAACAGTACCTCGGTTTCTACTGCGTCAAAGTCTGGTGCGATCGCCTTGATCACTCTACATAGTCAGTATCAATTTCAACATCCAGCGTCTCTTCATCAACCCTTATATAAAGGACGTTTGGACGGCAGCAAACTTGGCAATCTTCGATATAAGACTGTTGTCCACCCGCACTGAGATCGACAAAGGTTAGACTCGGTTCGCCGCAAAAAGCACAGTAATATTCAGCAGTAATTTGCATTAAAAGTTCAGAGCGTATGCCTCTGGATACCGCAGCTAATTACTTTATCAGTTGCAACTCTTTGGGAGATTGGTTGAAGTGGCTGGTGGCATCGTTGAGGTGCTTGACGAGGGTAGCTTTGGGGAGGGGCCCTTGGAGATGGTTCCAAGGGAGGATTTGGTCGGTTGACCAATGATCATGAACGTAGAAGTCTAGTTCGGGTAACTGTCCTTTGAGGGTTTTGAAGGCACGGCGGAAGCTGCCGACGGTGTCGCCGTAGTGCCGGGTGAGTTTCAGCAGTGGGGACAACCGCCGATCGCCTCTGGAAATCAATGTCTGAATTACTGACCAGTTGTAGCTTTCGGGACGAAAGTCGATGCCTTGCGATCGCAAATTTTTCTGCAAGAACTTCAACCGTTTTTCCGCGTGGGGATTCACCCCGAACCACTGAAAGGGCGTGTGGGATTTTGGGACAAAGGTACTGCAACCGAGGGTGAGGTGCAATCCGGGCGCAGCTTTTTTCAGCGATCGCATCATCTCCACTGTTTGCTCCACGTCTGCCATCTCCTCCCCCGGAACGCCTACCATACCGTAGAGTTTGACACTCTTCAACCCTCCGGCTTTCGCATTTACCACCGCTTGGACAATTTCTTCATTAGTCAACTTTTTATTAATAATCTGCCGCAAGCGCTCAGAACCACTTTCAACAGCGATCGTGATTGAACGAGTATCTCGCGCCGCCAGTATTCGTGCCAACTTCTCGGTCACCGTATTTGTACGTACTGAGGCAATACTCAACCGTACATTTTCATACTGTGGCTGACTTAGGTAATCCAGTAACGCTTCAAACTCTGGATGCTGCGTCACCGACGCCCCTAATAACCCTAGGCGATTTGTCACTTCTAGCCCACGCTGAATTGCTGGAATCAGCGAGGCTTCTAAACTGGCTGTCCGAAAAGGCAACGTCAGATAACTAGCTAGACAGAATCGGCACATCTCAGGGCAACTGCGTACCACTTCCACCATAAAGATATTTTCCCAAGCCGCCTTTTGTGTCACTACCGTAGAGGCACTGAGGACGTTACCGCGATAGGTTTGCTTGACTACCTGGGCGGGAATTTCACCATCGACTGGCTCAATAGATTGAATTGCTCCCGTTGCATCCTCATACGTCACCTCATACAAACTAGGAACGTAGACTCCTGGTACCTGTGCTAGATGCCGCAGTTGGGTAAGGCGTTCTGCTGTTCGTACCGCCTTGTAAGCATCGATAAAGTTCCCCAGTAAGTCTTCCCCATCCCCCAGCAAAATTACATCAAAAAACTCATTAAAGGGTTCCGGGTTCGCTGTCAATACGGGGCCACCCCCAAAAATTAGGGGGTGATTCTGGGTACGTTCAGTAGCAGAAAGCGGAATCTCTAAACGTTCCAGTAAGTTGAGGATGTTGACGTAGTCCAACTCCCAGGAGAGGGAGAAGCCCAGTAACTCTGGGGAGGTGGGGAGTGGTTCCTGAATATCGGTAAACAGGCGGCTGACTTGCAAATCAGAACGCATTGCCAAGGTTGCCCAGACAATTTGATAGCCTAAGCTGGTGATGCCGACGCTGTATTCATTGGGAAAGGCAAAAATCAGCGGGATAGCATCAGTATCTGGGATGGCGGGGGTAAAGAGTAGGCGTTCGGATGCGAAGGCAGAATCAGTCATTAACAGGGGTTGGCGAATTTATGATCGGCAGAAGATTCGGGCTTAGGCAGGTAAAAATATCGATTCTCTCGTAGGGGCATAACATTGGCACACCCTTACTACTTCTGGCAAGGTTTTTAGCTCTTGGTTCCTAGGCTCTATCTATATTTAATTTTAAGAATTAAAATGATTAACGCCAAAATCAGGGTGACGAAGTTTGCTAGTACGATCGGGAGGGCGTGGAGATAGAGTCCGTACACAAACCACAGAAACACTCCGATACAGAAGGTGACCATCATCGCTAAAGATACGTCTTTAGCTGATTTTGACTGCCAAGTCTTGAGCAATTGAGGCAAGAAGGCAATCGTTGTTAGCGTTCCGGCAGCTAATCCTAAAGTATCAATAAACTCGATTTGCATTACTATTCTAGTCTTGGCAACTACTTGAACTGTTGTGAACCGGGGGATGAGGGGTGGAGGATTGTGCTTATTCTTCGTCAGCTAAAAATTCTGCTATATTTGCCTCTATTCCTTTAGTTGTAGGCTTTGTGCCTGTTTAGAAATAGGTCAAAATCTGACCCAATGCCACCACTATTTTGCTTTATATATGTTAGAGTCGGTCAGTTCTCAGGATTTATGCCTGATCACTTTTTAAACTTTCCTTGTAGGAAAAAAGGATTTGGGCGCAGATTTTGATCCCAAGCCCTAAAATAAGCAAGAAGTTGTGATGGCTTGTGGTGTAACTGAGGAGTTTCAGTGTCAAAGTTTATCCCAAAGCACGAAAATCAATCGAACTTCGATGGCGGAACGTCACCGGAAACCGAAGAGGTATCTAGCAGTGAAGAGAATCAAAAGCCGCCAGAAGAAATAAAGAAAGACAAGCGACTCCAATGGAAGCGATCGCTGGTCAAACTCAGGCACTTTTCTCGCTCCGTCGCCAAGCCGTTCCGAGGACCAAACCCTCTGCATCATCGTAAGCTGTTTTGGCTAGCCTTGGGGGTTAGCGGCAGCGCGATCGCGTTTGGTTCCGGCTGGTTAGTTTTGGAAGCCAGCTTACCGGATTCCCTCGACGATGTCTTAACTTACGTCAGGGATGACACCGTGACGATCAAAGCGTCCGATGGCACTATCATTCAGCAAACTGGCCCCACAACTTACGAAAATCTAAGACTACGGGAAATTCCCAAACCCTTAGTACAAGCCTTTATCTCCATCGAAGACCGACGATTTTATCAGCACAACGGCGTCGATTATCAAGGTATTCTTCGAGCAGCGGTATCTAACCTGAAGTCGGGAAGCGTTGTTGAAGGCGCTAGTACAATTACTCAACAGCTAACACGGATTGTCTTTCTTGATCAAGAAAAGAGCTGGCTGCGGAAGCTCAAAGAAGTCAGGTTAGCACAAAAAATTGAGTCGGAAGTTGGTAAAGATAAGATTCTAGAGCGCTACTTCAACCTGGTTTATCTGGGTGAAGGGGCGTATGGTGTCGCCGATGCAGCTTGGGTTTACTTTAGTAAGCGAGTCGGTGAGTTGACGCTGCCAGAAATAGCAATGTTGGCAGGTATTCCTCCCGCGCCCAATGATTACTCCCCCATCAAAAATTCTGAGGTTGCCAAAGCGCGCCGCGACTACGTGTTGCAGCGGATGCAGGATGCAAATTACATTACCGCAGAAGAAGCAAAAGCCGCGATCGCCACTCCCCTAACTACGAATCCCAGCCCTCCCAAGCGGCTAGAGCGTAAAGCTCCTTACTTTAGCGATTACGTTCTGCAAGAACTGCCGCAATACATTTCTAAAGAAGCCCTGGAAGTTAAAGGCTTAACCATTGAAACGAGTCTGAAACCGGAGTGGCAAGAAGCGGCAGAATCTGCCGTGCAGCGTACTCTGAAAGAAAGTGGGCGCTACCAACGCTTTGAACAAGCTGCCCTCGTCGCCATCGATCCGCGCAACGGTGAAATCCGGGCGATGGTGGGAGGAAAAGATTTTTTTGAACAACAATTTAACCGCGTCACCCAGGCAAAACGTCAGCCGGGTTCAACCTTTAAGACCTTTCTATATACCACCGCGATCGCTACAGGTATTTCTCCGTTTCGCGGTTACCTTGATGCTGAGTATGTTGTCGATGGCTACGAGCCAAAAAACTACGGCGACACCTTCCGAGGTTGGGTGAATATCCGCGATGCTCTGATTTCGAGTGTCAACATTGTTGCCGTTAAAACCCTGATTGATGTCGGGTGGGAACCCACCATCGAGGTCGCCAAAAAAATGGGCATTGAGTCAGAACTCAAACCCACCTACTCCTTAGCACTGGGTGCATCTGAAGTTAACCTGCTGGAACTCACCTCAGCATACGGCACCTTAGCAGCAAAGGGAATGCACGTTAAACCCTATGGCATCCGCCGCATCCTCGACCGACAGGGCAACGTGATCTATGAGGCAAAAAGCAAGCCTGAACGGGCAATTGATGCAGAAACCTCCGCAATCATGACCTGGATGTTACAGGGGGTTGTGACCTCTGGTACAGGTAGTCCTGCTCAAATTGGGCGACCTGTTGCAGGCAAGACGGGCACCTCCGATGAAGCACGAGACTTGTGGTTTGTTGGCTATATTCCCCAACTGGTGACTGGTGTTTGGCTGGGTAACGATGACAATCAGCCAACCTGGGGTGCAAGTAGTACCGCCGCTGCTACCTGGCGTCGCTTTATGACCGTAGCGACGGAAGAAATGGATACGCAGGAGTTTCCCGATCGTCCGACCAAGCTAGAAGGACGGAAACCCACGATTGAAGCCAAGCCGATTAAACCCAAGCGGGCGCGTTCTACTCGTGTTCAGAGGCGCTCTAAACCTCAACCTACTGTACAGAGAAATACCCAGCAAACCCAAACCCGTCCCGCCCGTCAGCGACGGCGTGTTGAGGAGGCAGCCCCCGCACCCGCACCACAAAGGCAAACGCAGCGGAGGCGATCGCGTCCCACTAACAATAGTGCCCCCTCTCAAGCACCAGCTCCCGCTCCTCGTCGTCGGCAGCGTGCCGCCACCCCGCCGCCAGCCGCTCCCGCACCGCGTTCAGCGCCACCTGCACCTCGGCAAGCCCCACCAGCAGCTCCAGCACCCCGGCAAGCTGCTCCGGCTCCCCAACCAGCAGCGGCTCCCGCTCCCGCTCCCCGGCTTGAGCGGAAGTTTGAACCTATACCCGCAGCAGCCCCACCAGCCCCTCCCGCGTCGCGCAAGGCTCCTGAACCAGCTGCCCCTCCAGCCCCCGCTCCAGAAGCAGTCGCCCCCGTAGAGGCTGTAGAATAGGCAGTCCATTTAGTCGTTAATTGATAGATAGGGTGATGGGGAGAAGCTTCCAAGTTTCAGCACCATCAGCGAGCGGTGCGGCATTAGTTTCACGACTTCTCTCAACTTCAGCTTCTTCTATCACCGCTATAATTGTCAGACTAAATTTCGCTGGGTGGCAGTTGCTTATTTTCCTCTAACTTCTGTACATAACTTATTTATC
This sequence comes from Kastovskya adunca, assembly GCF_059505785.1. NCBI lineage: Bacteria > Bacillati > Cyanobacteriota > Cyanophyceae > Coleofasciculales > Coleofasciculaceae > Kastovskya > Kastovskya adunca. The sequence goes on from NZ_JCACLG010000049.1 coordinate 154,789, forward strand.
TGCAGGTTGAATCTCGCTGACTACTTCATAAATGGCTTTTTGAGATATCTTGGTAACCTTGGCTTTGATTGGTCTCTATATCATCGACGTTTTCCCAAAATTCTTCTATCTGTTCCTGGTTCTTGCATCAGGTATGCTCCTTTAACGCTTAGGTATCAGTTGAAATTTGTTCATAAAGCCGCTTCGCTGTTTCAAATTTGCCCAGCTTAAATTCTCCAAAAGCAGTATTGGCATATTAATGATTGAGAAAGTCTAAGGATTTGTCATGCTTACCTCTTCCTAATAAGAGATGATGCAAGAATAGAATCAAGCTAATGCTCACGCGATCGCTCACCTCTAACCTCACCTTGTGGGTATCGCGCCTCTCTCAAATCCCACTGCAACAAATTATTATCCGGCTCCTGAGTAGCTCTCAATTGCATCAATAGCGTAAAAAGCTCCACGGGTAAACCACAACCTTTTTCGGCGCTATCTTTAGCCATGAGAGCTACTGCTCTTGTATCAATTAGCTAACCGTTGTCAAGGATTGAACAGTAAATTCTTCCTATAGACCCTGTCAATGGGGTGTTAGCACAAAGTATCCTAGAGAAAACTTACCAAACAAGTATCACTTGCTTGTTAGTTTTGGCGACTCTCTAAAATCCGTACCAAAGTCTTTGTGACGGGCATCACAGGCTTGAGGGAATCTATCTCACTGGGTTCTGAGAGAACCGTCATCTTTGCAAAAGGTTTTCAATCACCAAGCCTGGAGCCGACATCCCTAATACTAAGCACATGGAATTCTCCGAGTGCGCGATGACCCTTATCGATTTTTCTCACCAATTTACCACTAAGCATAATCAGGTTCCGAACCAGGCTAGTACAAAGAGTCTAGCCAAAGATTATGATTCCCAAAAAAATCTCAACTCAACTACATCCGGACAAATTTTTTCTCTAATACAAGCGCAGGAATTCATCTGCCACTTCTTTCTAGATATTATCAAGCAAAGTGCACCCGAGTCAGTTTTAAATCAATTCAAACATTTATTTATTGAACCGACTGTTGCGATCAACTCAACGCATCGCAAAGCGCTAGAGGTGATCATTGCGGCAGATCAAGAAGAAGACTTTATTAATACGTTCAAACGTTCAATTTATATTCTTGTTAATAATTGGAGTGCAGCTAGATCGTATCAATACATTCAGAATTTAGTTGAACTTCTGCCTCAAGGTTTAGACACAAAAGTTCCTGCGGCTCCGATGCTTAGACGTCTGAAGCTTTGGCGAATCAATTTTGTCAACAGCCAGGATTATCAAGAACTAAAGGTTTTTGTTTCTAAATATGATAATTCGGAGCAACGTCACTGGAGCCATCGCTATAGTTCTTACTTGCTGGTTTCTCAGGCCGTTGATACTGAAAAACCTGTAGAACAACGGGAAGCGGCTCGAACTCGTTCCGATCAACTCAAAGAACAATTCAAGTTTCAGTTGGCGATGTATACTGCTCGTTCTCAGTCGATGGTGGTTAAAGAAAACACTTCAGCCAACCCCACTGTTCTCGGTGATGAAGTACTGCGTTTAATTCAAAAAATTTTAGTTAAGCGTGGTTCATTTAGCTATGCCAATTTAGCAAATATTTTTCTCAAGCAAACCCATGGAACTAATTATAAAAGTTTCAAACAAAGTCTGATTAAGTATTTAGTCTTTTCCTTAGATAATCAAGGGTTAGCAGAAATTCTGAAGACTCAGCTCACTGAGCAAATGACACATATCTATGAAAACTATGACGAAGAGATCTGGGACAATAATATTCTCCTGAGAACTTGTAATCGGGTTATCGAATATTTAACAGTTACTAGTCAAGGAGAACCTTCGCCACTGTTCATGTTGTTAGCAACGCAAAGAAACACCTTAACTTTAGCGATTCTCCTGCTAAAAATTGTTTTGCTATGCAGACCAACTTATACCCATTTAGAATGCTGCTTAGCCAAGCTGATTCAATACTATGAAAGTCAGACGGAATCTGAGTGCGACTGGCTAATTCGTTTTTTGGAAATTCTTAGAGTTACGCTGACTATTTATGCAGACAATGTGCAATACAACCTAGTGAATATGTTGAAGGAAAATCCTACATCTCCAGTGAAGTTAGATCCTAGTTACTACCGGATTTTTTCTCAAGAGAGAAGAAAACCTGTACCAGTAGTCGATGTAACTGAATAGGAAAAAAGACGGCAAAGCCCCTAAAAGCTTGCTACATAACTTTTAAGCTATTTTATAAACCTGTGTTAGTTTTCAAGAAAACTCTTTAAATATAATTCTCCCAAAATCGCTAAAGTTTAATTTTTTACACTAAAAAGTAAAACCTAATTTTTAATATCAGCTTCTACTTCTAGAATGTTATTGACTAAAAAGAGCCTGTCACCTACTGGACTACAAGAGAGACTTCACAAGCTTTCAATTCTTGAATTGAAAGAAAGCCTATTGTTACTTAGGGCTGTAGGACTCAACATTGGTGGACTCTCAATGTAGAGAGAGGATACGGCGATCGCCTCATCAGGATTAGTACAAGCGGCTGAGGACATAGTCAGTGAGATTAATTAACGCTTCGCAAGACTCAGATGGTTTGAGTTCTTTCAAGCTTTCCACGGCTATTTTGGCGTAGTCGGCTGCTAATTCGCGAGAGCGCTCAATTCCACGACTTTCCTTCACAAGGGCGATCGCCTGCTCGATATCACCCGGCTGGGCAAACTCCCGCTCGATTAGCCCCTCTAGATAGGGTTTCTCTTCCATGGCATACAGCACAGGGGCGGTAAGATTGCCGCTGATTAAATCAGAACCCGCTGGTTTGCCCAAGGCTTCTGTCGAACCCGTAAAATCCAAAATGTCATCAACAATTTGGAATGCCAGCCCTACATAACGCCCGTAGCGGTACAAGTTGTCCGCTAGTTCTGGGCTAACATCACTCAGTAGCCCCGCCGACTTAGAACTATTGGCAATTAGGGAGGCGGTTTTGTTATAGGTCTTCTCCAAATAGTCATCGATCGACAAGCTGGTATCAAACCGATTCAAGGCTTGCTGAATTTCTCCTTCTGCCATATTTTTAATCACTTTTGAAAGCAGCTTCACTACCTCCAGGTTGTCAAGATTCGCCAGATACCAAGCCGACTGACCAAAGAGAAAATCTCCCGCTAACACCGCTACGCCATTGGTGAACAAGCGGTTAACGGTAGGGACGTTGCGTCGCATCTCAGAACCATCGACAACATCGTCATGCACCAAGCTAGCCGTGTGAATCATTTCGGTAATTTCGGCTAGACGCCGATGGCGGGGGGTAATATCTTGATCCAGCATCGTTGCCCGTGAAATCAACAGGACGATTGCTGGTCTTACCCGTTTGCCCCCAGCCCCGAATAAGTGTTCAGCGGCAGCGTACAGGATGGGGTGACGGGTACCTACAAGATTTTTCAAGTTGTCGGTCAAGACAGTGAGGTCTGTTTCTACTGGAGCAAAGAGAGATGTTACTGAGGTCATGGATTAGCCGACTCAGGATGGATAGTTACGAAAGTTTACATATTCTTTCATTAATTCTAAGCGAAGCGTTCCCTACAGGAAAGTTTTGTTTTGTCAATGGCAGGGTGCATACTTTTGGCAACTTGTACCAACTTGATTAAATATATAAAGAAATTCACGCAGATAAAGGGAAATCTTGTGTTAGTCTAATAGTAAGGGTTTGAAAAAATTAATACGCCTATTTTGACTGGAATTTCAGTTAAAAGTGGAAAGATGATACCTACGAGTTGAGTTAGTTTGACGTAGGTTGCAGTAGCCTGATATTTAATAAATAAGCCTAGGCTTATTTTCTCATAGAAGTCATTGTCAGTTTTGATATTTGACTTTCAGTTCGGTAGTATTGCTGAACAAGCTTAGATTCCTGGCAACCATCCGGTATGACAGGAACTAAATAACGGTGACGGGATGCGCTTGCGTCCCTCGCTCTATTGTAAATAACAGACCTCTGAGCATTTTTGTGCTTAAGAGCTGGTTTGTGTGAACTTTTGTATTAAAAACTTATTCCTCCTCTCCTGCCCACGACATGACTTACGGTGACATGCCTGTAATTATTCCTCTTCTTGCTACTGGTTACTTACTGACCATTTATTTGCTGCTGATGCTGGCACAACGAGCCATCAAGCCTTCCCCGTATTCGTCTAATTCCTTCTCTGACATCTACAGTGATTATTTGCCTTCAGAGCCAGCCGCTCAGACCGACAATGATACCACACATACGACTCCGCAAACTATTCAAGAAGCGACTAGTGCTCATTAGCTAACCCATAGGCAGATGCAGAGGGCGGTCATCAGGCGATCGCTGGATGAATTGCTGCTAGAGAAAACGCGATCGCCCTTATATATCAGCTCAACCAACAGTGCCCCTTCAAGAACAAGAACAGGATGGGGAGAACCACTTTGCCCCTTTTTACCTTTTTAGTCCACAGGTTCTAAAGGAGCTTTCGGGGGAAACACCACAGGTAGTGATACTTTTTCCACCTTGGGAGTGCAACCGAGCCATTGTACCGACAATTGCGCGAATTGTTCGGGAGAACCGCTAACGCAAAAGCGAGTTGGCATTGGTGCCCAACTGTTGCGTAGCCCGGTTAAATCTAACTCTTGGACTGCCGCTGTCACCACATATTCTGCGGGGTTCACCGTCTTCACTAACGGAGGCAAAATCCTTCGCACTATGGGGGCGAGGTGCGGGTAATGGGTACAACCATAAACCAACGTATCGATTTGCTGCTCTAGAAGGGGAGCTAAGTACTGCCGCGCGACTTCAATGGTGTAGGGGTCGTGTAAGCGATTTTGCTCCACTAGAGGGACAAATTCCGGACAACCGACTTGCCAGACTTGAGCCGTGGCATCAATCTCCGTAATCGCTCGTCGATAGGCATGGCTAGCAGCGGTGGCGGGGGTAGCAATTACACCGATGCGCTTGCCTTGTTTCACCGCAGCGCGGGCTCCCGGCAGAATTAGTCCCAAGATGGGCACATCAAACTCTGATTGAACGGCTTCCAACGCTAAGGCAGAACTGGTGTTACATGCCATAATCACCATCTTTACGTCCTGCTGCATCATCCAGCTCAAAATCTCAAAACAGAACTGGCGAATTTCTGCAGGCGTTCGAGTTCCGTAGGGAAGACGGGCGGTGTCAGCAAAGTAAAGAATCGATTCGTTGGGAAGCTGACGATAAAGTTCTCGCAAAACCGTCAGTCCACCAACACCGCTGTCAAAAATGCCAATGCAATGGCGAGAGGAATCTCGCCCACTAATAGATGCAGCGCTTAAGGCTTCTCTGGTTACGGTTGAAGACAAGGGGTTGGGTTGAGACTCAGGTGAGGGAAGAGGTGAAGAGTTAGACACCGTTAGTTATAGTTTATAGACTTTGCTGAATGTACTGTAGGATACCGCGAGCGATCGCCTGTGCCATCTGACTGCGGTAAGTCGGGTTGGATAATTTCACGAAATCGTCGCGCCCTGTGAGAAAACCCACTTCCACCAACACCGATGGCATAGAGGTATTCCTCAGCACATAAAACCTTGCCCGTCGCACGCCCCGGTCTCCCACCTGGACATTTTGCAAAATACTATTGTGGATGGTCTGGGCAAGACCTTGACCGCTGGAATAATAATAGGTTTCGAGTCCATTAACATCTGGGCGGCTGAGGTTAATCGCATTGGCATGGATGCTGACAAATAGATCTGCTCCTGTTCGCTCTGCCATCGCCACGCGGGGGGCTAAATCAACGAAATAGTCAGCATTACGGGTTAGCACCGCCTGCACTCCCTGCCTTTCTAGGAGTGCGGCAACTTCTTGAGAAATTGGCAAGATAATATTTTTTTCGTACACGCCGCCAATCCCAATCGTACCGGGGTCTTTGCCCCCGTGACCGGGGTCAACAATGACCACCACGCGAGAATTTGGGACGCGAGGTAGGGGTGCGGTGGGTGTATTAGAAGTAGGGGGCGGTACGGGAATCGATCCAAGGTTTGGCGTCCTTGGTCTTTCCCGTCGCAGTTCCAGCGCCAAAAACTGCTCGCTGGGTTGATTTAGCTCTCCCACCTGCACACCCGCCCTCGGTTGTACCAAAATTACTACCGTTTGCGGGTTTTGCTGACGGATACGAATTTGGGAAACAGAACTGTTTTCATCAAGCTGCGGGCCTCTAACGTTGTCTGCTAGCTTGGCATTAGGAATCGTGATTTGGTAAGCATTGACAGAACGTTCCCAACGACTGCTTGCCCTGATGCTTTGATTGGCGCGAATCAGGAGTTGAGTACCGTTGTTGCTCAGTTCCACGGCATCAATTGTGGCTAGCTGCTCAGAAGCTTTTGCTGGCGGCGTTGTTGGGGCAGACGATGAATCATTAACCAAGACGGCTACTGGGCCTTGCGGCAGCACTACCAGACCGCCCACGCTATTAAAGCTCGCGCCCCAATCCGGACTCTCCCGCGTCACCTTGAGTGACATCCGTACTGTGGGAGGCGAGGATTGCTCTTGGGAAAATTTTAGCTGACTGACACCAAAGCGATTAACAGCGACTTCCTGAGCGCTCAAGCGGGAAGAGAGGGATGCACCTTTGACATCAATATCAATCGTTTGGCGATCGCGACTCCGCCTGACCTGAATATTTTCTGGTTCTCCGCCACGGGTACGGACAAAAAAGCCATCCCGCGTCACCTGGAAACTGTCTAAAATCATCCCGGCTGTTGTTCCCCCAGTAGCGGGTTGAGACGGGGGAGCTTCGCTTCGCGGAGGGGGATTATTCGCTGGCGGTCGGCTACGGGGAGGATTATTCGCTGGCGGTCGGGTAGGTGGTGGTGGCGGACTCGTACTCGTTGATGGTGCTAGACGCTGGGGCGCTGGTAATTGCACCGACCACTGGCTGGGGGACGCCCCTTGAAACTTCACTTGTTGGGGGTCGAGAGTATAACCCGGTGCTAGCTCCACCACAATGCGAGTAGTTTGGGCATCAAACTGCCCTACTCGTACTTCCCGAATTGCCCCGCCGACTGTTTGATTGACCGTTGCACGCCCCAAAGTTGTGCCGGGTAAATCAATCACTAAGCGCGTTGGATCAGCAATCAGTTGGGCTTTCGGTTGAACCCCACCTTCCGTGGTAAACACCAATCGGTTCTGACTAGCATCAAAACGCCAGAGTAGGAGTCTCGCTGCGTCAGCGGGTAGGGAAAATAGTAAAACGCTCCACAAACTGGAAAGTAGCAGTAGCCACTGAAATCTCACAATTATTGCTCCTGTTGAAAATGTGGTGCCGTAGCTTGTGCTGTTCTGGATTGGCGTTCCACTAGGACATTGTTATGAAAACTGTGCTGAACTTTTTCCCTGATGTGCAAGACAATTTCACAATTTTCCACTGCGCTCCTATCTACCGCCACGGGAGTAGGTAGAAGCGCACCAAACCAGTTAGATGACTACCCTAAGCTTGTCTGCTGTGACAGTACACCACTTGCGGACGTAAACTCTGGAACTTAATCAGGAGAAATAGTATACAGGGTTAACCCCAAAACAACTATTTTTCATCGCCTCCCCAGCCGGAAATTTATGGCCTTGCCACTTGTCAAAATCGCGGCAACGCATCTGTCTAACCTTGGGGCTATTCTCCTGCTGTCTCAACAGCTTCTGATTCATTTTCAGCCTTCATCGTTGAATCCATAGCCACCGCCCCTGTCGCACCACCCTCAATGGATTTGGTACTTGATGGCGTCGTCACCTCCGCTGGCTCTTCAAACACAAGCCTTAGCAAAGGGGGTGCGATAAATGTAGTTAAAATCACCATCATAATAATCGCCGCCTCTGTTGCTTCGGAGAGCGCCCCACTCGCCGCACCAACCCCGGCAAAGACCAGTCCCACTTCGCCACGGGGAATCATGCCGACCCCAATTGCCAAGCGGTTGATACCAGGTTGACCAAACACAGTGAAGCCCGTGACAACTTTACCCACTATCGCTACAACAATCAGGAAAGTAGCAAGAATCAAACCTTCCCGGTTGCTGGGAATGGCTGGGTTCAAGACACTCAAGTCTGTTCTTGCTCCGACTGTCACAAAGAAAATTGGCACCAAAAAATCAGCAAGGGGAATGACTTGTTCTTCCAATTCCCGGCGTTTATCCGTTTCTGCCAGAATTAAACCCGCTGCAAAGGCACCCAAAATTGCCTCTAACTGAATTGCGGCGGCGGCATAAGACAAGATAAAGGCAAAAATCAACGCTGTCAGTAACACCTGACCGCGAGTCCTCATTTGATTGACCAACGCCACAAAGTAGGGGCCGAGAAAACGACCGACTAGAATTGCGCCAACTAGGAAAACTGCCGCACTGATGATCAGATAGATAACGTTGGTGACGACGATTTCGCCCGTCTTTGCCAGACTGGCAACAACCGCCAGCACGATAATGCCTAAAACATCATCCAGAACAGCCGCACCAATAATAATCTGACCTTCTTTAGAACTGAGACGCCCCAGTTCTGCCAAAACCTTGGCGGTAATACCAATACTCGTTGCGGTCAGGGCTGCTCCAGCAAAGATAGCAGGCACAGCAGGAATCCCAAACAAATAAATCAGACCCAGTGTTCCTGCTGCAAAGGGAACGACGACTCCCACGACAGCAACTACCGCTGCTTGGGGACCGACGCGGATCAGTTCTTGTAGGTCAGATTCCAGACCAATTTCAAACAGTAAAATGACAACGCCAAGTTCGGCTAGAACTGAAATTACTTCGCTCTGGGACTTAAACACAGAGAAGGCGGCTTCTGGGCTTAGACCCGCTGTGGTTTGGAGAAAGTTCACCAGCATTGAGCTGCTTGCCTCGGCACCACCTTCGGGGAAAACCAGCAAATGTAGGGCAGAAACTCCTACGACGACGCCACCTACCAATTCTCCTAAAACGGGCGGTAAGTTAATCCGAGCACACAGCTCACCACCGACTTTGCTGGCAAAGTAAATAACAACTAAACTGAGCAGCACTCCGGCAACAATCAGGGACTCAGATACTGTTTCTGCCTCGGTTTCGGCTGCCGTTGCCAGCAGGGGCAGATGAGAGTAGAAAGACGAAAGTGAGTTGGTTGTTGGGGCTAACAATTGCACCCAGGCGGTTCCATCAGCCATTAGTTGTGAAGAAATCATTCTTTTTACTTTAAGGCTTCTTTAGAAAATCAAACCTGTCTGTTATGACGAAATCGGGCGATCGCTAATTTCAAATGACTATTCCGTCGTCAGTTGTAAAATCCGATGCCAGTAGGATTCTGCCACGGGAACAACGGAAAGCCGGGGGATACGAAGCAAGTCAAAGTCTGTAAACTGAGTATCCTGTTTAATTTGTGCCAGGGTGACAGGTTTAGCAAGTAAGCCTTTTGCCTGGATATCGATAACCACACGTTTTGGATCGCTTAGCGCTGGATCGGGATAGGGCGACGAAATTACTTCCACAATGCCAACGATTCGTCGCTCTTTGCCCGTGTGGTAAAACAGCCCTAGGTCAAAGGGTTGCATTGTTCGCATGTGCTTCAAGGCGAGAGGATTTTTTACTCCATTCCAAACGGTCTTTTTTTCTCGCTCCAAATCGGCGTAGGCGTATTCCTGTGGCTCGCTCTTCAGCAGCCAATAGGTCATGTTTGACTCTCCTGGTAGTATTTGCAACACCTGCACTTCAGCATACCGGGGTTGCGAAAACAGTAACGCTGTAATTAGATCAGCGATCGCCATGACAGATTAGGAATATCTCGCGCCCAATTGATACCAAGTTGCGTTCTGCTCTTAGAAGCTCGCTTTCATCAAGCAGGGGGTAGGGGAAGAATTCTCCCCTGATCTACCTTTGCTTTGTGCGATCGCCGCTCTGACAAAGCAACTTGGAAGAAGTCCCCCCATGGTGCGATATTTCTAGAGGAACTGATAAATATATGAGTCAAATTCTGTCTAATTCTCTGCAATGGCGATCGCGATATCTGCCAAAGAAATTTCGTCCGATGCTGGCTGTGTTATTTACCGTTGGTCTTTTGAGTTTAACAATGACAACTGAGGCGATGGCGCAAGAAAGAAGACTGCGTACCCTGACGGTTACGGGACGGGGTACAGAATCGATTCCGACAACGAAGACAAGCGTGCAGTTAGGTGTCGAAGTGCAGGGAAAAACAGCAGCCAGTGTCCAACAAGAAGTAGCAGAGCGATCTTCGGCAGTGGTGGAGTTGTTGCGATCGCGTAATGTTGAAAAATTGGAAACTACAGGTATCCGCCTCAACCCGGTTTATAGCTACGAAAATGACGTGCAGCGCCTTACAGGATATTCCGCCAGCAATATCGTCAGTTTTCGCTACGAGACAACTCAAGTGGGAAGCTTGTTAGATGATGCCGTCAAGGCTGGGGCAACTCGGATTGATAACGTGAGTTTTACTGCCTCCGATGAAGCGATCGCCTCAGCCCAAAAACAAGCCCTACGCGAAGCCACTCAAGAGGCACAAGCGCAGGCAGATGCCGTTTTGAGTGCTCTTAATCTCAGTCGCCAAGACGTTGTCAGCATTCAAATTGATGGCGCAATCCCACCCATACCAATGCCCATGCCAATGTACGAAAGCGCTGCGCTAGCTCGCGATGCTAAGACACCCGTTATTGGTGGCGATCAAGAAGTACAAGCTGCTGTGACGCTGGAAATTAGCTACGAAAATTAGCACTAACGGGTAATCAGGGCAGGGGAACAATAGATTGAAGTATGAAGGATGAAGTATGAAGGGTGAATTCGCTTATTGGTTCTCTTCCTCTCCCCTGCACCCCTGCTCCTCTGCTCCCCTGCTCCCCTGCCTCCCCTGCCTCCCCTGCTCCTCAGAACTCTGTATCGCCATTGCCATAGTCAGCAACTGCCCCCGGATCGTTGTCTCGCTTAGATCCCAATAGTTCTAGGCGATCGACTTTAATAACTGGTGATGTACGCTCTGCTCCCGTTGCGCGATCGCTCCACTTGTCAATCTTTAAAGAGCCTTGTACCCCGATCAACTTACCCTTACGTACATAATTGGCGGCAACTTCCGCCGTCTTACCCCATAACTCCAAATTGAACCAATCCGGCTGATCGTTGTTACGGCTCGAACGATCCACTGCCAGCGCCAACCTGCATTTGACACTCCCAGACTCGAAATATTTAACATCTGGATCTGCACCCACACGACCGACTAAATTGACAACATTGAGATTCATCAAGCTCTCCTAGTACATAAGTACTTAATTATTCTGTATATCTACTTTAGCGGACAAACACCAACTCGTAATCAAATCACAACTGGCAGCTTCAGAAATAGTTTTAGATATCATTGAGTTTTTCCCGGTTGGGTGTATAGCTGACTGAATAACACTTTTAGCTTGTTGATAAATATTTTGGACAATTAATTGTCTTAGCTCACTAGACTATGGATAGAAAAAGTAATAGAATCCACATCGGTTATAGTTCGGTTACATTATTTCTGAGCACACAGCAGCATTTCACTTTGGGGGCGTAGAAACGAGTGGGTCTTTTTAGTCGATTTTCCCTGTCACGAGACATGGGTATAGACCTGGGTACAGCTAATACCTTAGTGTACGTATCCGGCAAAGGCATTGTTCTCCAAGAGCCTTCCGTGGTCGCCATGGATCAAGACCTAAAAATACCACTAGCCGTGGGTGAAGATGCGAAAAAAATGCTCGGTCGCACCCCTGGTAATGTCATTGCCATCCGTCCTTTGCGCGACGGGGTCATTGCTGACTTCGATACAGCAGAATTGATGCTCAAGCACTTCATCCAGCGAGTGCATGAAGGCAGAGCTTTAGTTCATCCTCGAATTGTTATTGGTATTCCTAGCGGTGTTACGGGCGTTGAACGCCGAGCCGTTATGGAAGCCGCGTCTCAGGCTGGAGCAAGAGACGTTTACTTGATCGATGAGCCAGTTGCAGCGGCGATCGGTGCCGGATTACCTGTCGCTGAACCCACTGGCAACATGATCATTGATATCGGTGGTGGGACAACAGAAGTCGCCGTACTCAGTTTGCAAGGGACAGTGCTTAGTGAATCTGTGCGTGTAGCGGGTGATGAATTGAGCGAATCAATCACCCAGTACATGAAGAAAGTTCACAACCTGGTGATTGGAGAACGGACTGCCGAAGAAATTAAAATTCGAGTTGGCTCCGCCTATCCCACCCATGATGATGACGATGCCCATCTGGAAGTACGAGGCTTACATCTCCTTTCTGGTTTACCCCGCACTGTAACGATCAAGGGGCCAGAAATTCGTGAAAGTATGTCAGAACCCCTTTCGGTGATTGTGGATGCCGTCAAGCGAACCTTGGAGCGAACACCACCGGAATTAGCATCGGACATCATCGATCGAGGAATTATGCTGGCGGGTGGTGGTGCTTTGCTCAAAGGGCTAGATACTCTCATCAGTCATGAAACGGGAATTGTCACCCATGTGGCAGCCGACCCTCTCAGCTGTGTTGTTCTAGGAACAGGTCGTGTTCTAGAAAACTTTAAACAGTTGGAGCGGGTATTTAGTGGTCGTTCCCGTAACATGTAGCCATAGCGCGATCGCCTTTCAGTGATCAGTAATCAGTGAATTAGCTAACTGCTAACTGAGTCATGGCTAATAGCTAATCACAACAGACAACAGACAATAGATAGATGTTTATATTGCGTCGCTGGTGGCAACGACATGGTGTGGCGATCGCCTTAGGGGGATTGACCCTGAGTGCAGCTTGGATGCTACGACAGACCCAAGGAGCTGTAATCATGGAGGCTTACCAATTCGTTGCTAGTCCATTTCAAACCGGGCCAACTCAAGAAGAACGCCTAACGGATGCTCGTATTCTGGAGCTGCAACAGAAATTAGTTGAACTCGAAAGCGAAAACCAGAAGCTACAAGAACTGCTAGGTTATTTCAAAGAGCAAAAACAGCAAGGGATTCTGGCACCGATTACTGGACGCAGTAATGACCAATGGTGGCAACACGTAACCCTGGGTCGAGGTAGTAAAGATGGAATTAAGCAGAGCGATATTGTCATGGGGACAGGTGGCTTGGTTGGTCGAGTCGTCAGCGTCAGTCCCAACACCAGCCGCGTCTTGTTAATTAGTGATGCCACTAGCCAGGTTGGTGTCGTAGTTAGTCGCGGTCGTCATATGGGTTTCATCCGAGGGCAGGGGTCTAATCGCGCTGTCATGCAATTCTTTGACAAGGTGCCAGATGTTCGCCGAGGTGATGCTGTTACTACATCATCGGTGAGCTTAAAGTTTCCCTCCGGTTTACCCGTTGGGCGTATTGAGTCAGTAGCATTGGATAAAAGCCCTGCTCCTGAGGCGATCATTGAGTTGACCGCACCCATTAGTCACCTAGAATGGGTAATGGTTTTGCCGAAATAATTGACAAATTTCCTTTTTAGATGTTAGGTGTCAGTTGCTCTTTAAAATAATCGATCCAAGACTAGAGAGATCCCTAACGGGTGGTCATGACAAATGGTAATGAGTGGCAGACTGTTATTAAAAGATCTTTCTCAGCTATCCCGTGGAGCTCGTCAAATTGTCGATTGGGCTGTAACTGTTAGCTCAGTTTTCCTTTGCTTAATGATCTTACCTGCACGTTTACCGGGGATGGAATTACTGGGAACGCCTCCCAATTGGTTGTTGATTTGGGTGGTTGCTTGGAGTTTGAAGCGCACCGTCTTGCAAGGGGCGTTAGCGGGATTGGCACTGGGATTAGTTCAAGATGGTATGACTTCACCCTACCCAACTCACGTCATTAGTTTGGTCTTAGTAGGAGTATTGACCGCTCGAATCCAAAAGCAGCGGTATATTCAGGAAGACTTTATTTCGGTTGCCTTAATTGTCTTTGGAATGGCCGTCGTTGGAGAGACGGTTACAGCAATTCAGTATAGTATTCAAGGGTCTCGCAACCTAGCAGAAATTTGGGTTGACCATCAACGGATTGCACTGTCTTCAGCTATCCTCAGTAGTCTCTGGGCACCTGTTGTTTACTATCCGCTGAATCGTTGGTGGGAACGGATGAATGTTCTTGAACAGTCGGGATGAGCCATCTTAAGAAAATCAAACATTGCAACACAACGTTTGATTTATTCTCGCTTACCCTACTTAACCAACAGGTGTGAGCAGACTGCGGACTTAACTTTCCCCTAGTCCTTTCAGAAAGGAGGGCTGGCATAATTCTTCTGTGAACTCACTTGTTGCGTGACATTCAACAGGTAATGAGCCGCAGACAGTAAATCGCTAGCGATGTAAGTTGGCTGGAATTGCTTCAGGTAATAGTGGCTCCGAATGCCGCAGGTAAGGGCAATGGTGGGAACTTTCATCGCTTGACCTGCTAGGAGATCAGCTTCTGTATCGCCTACCATCCAGGCTAAGGGTTGCTTTTCAGTTGATGGTATTTGTTCCGCGATCGCTTTTGCTAAAAGTTGCGTTTTCGCCTCAGCATAGTTTCGATAAGCCATGTCCTGGTCTTGAGTGCCGTAAATGCCACTAAATAGGCGAGTCAGTCCATGATTCCGTAAGATTTGTGTAGCTTGTGAAGAGGCTCGCAGAGTGACTAGCACCAGCCGCACTCCTTGAGAATGGAATAACCCCAGTGCCCTTCTAGCTTCCGATTGCACTCGGTCTTTTTGCAACAAAACGGGCTGATTGACAATTTCCAGCACCCGTTCCAGAAACGTCTCAATTTGTTCGCCTTGCAAACCCGATCGCATAGCAATTTCTACATCAGGGACGCGGTCTTGCTTCCTTTGCCAAAACTGCACTTTACTCAGCATTTGTATAGGTAAGCTTATCCCCCTAGCACGGTAACGTGTCTGGGTATCGATCAGTGCCTGTTGGTAAGTGGCGTAGTAGCGGTTGGAGACATCCACAATTGGGCCATCAAAGTCACAGAACACCGTCAACTGTTGTGAGGAGGAAAAAGTCTCAGGATACTGATAGCACGGCTGAGAGGGTAAGGTTAGGGTCGCAACACCTGTCATATAACTTTATGCTGTCCAATTTATTTACCTTAACAGTTTCTTTAGGAGTTTGAATTCAGTTTATTCAACCACTCACATTAGATAGGCTTATGAAATAACTATTATTTATCAGTTGAATTTATTATAGCCGAGAGATTAGGGAGAAAAAAGCCCAGAAAATTTTTAACTTTTTTCCGACTTGCCTTTTAATTATCGCTTTGCCAATCGCCGCTTCGCCAATCGCGGATTCGCAGCCTATATTAGGGGTAAATACTAAATACCTCTTCGTAGCAGCTATAAGCTACTGCATCAATGAGCTACTGCATTAATCCCCGCTGTAGCAAGCCGGATGACCCAGCTAATATAAATAACCAAGTTTGTCGCAACTGTGGCTCTGATTTGTTATTACTGGGTCGCTATCAAGTCATGCGCCTTTTAAGTGATAGTAGTGGCTTCGGCAAAGTCTACGAAGCGTATAGTGGAGCAACACCGAAACTTCTCAAAGTCCTCAAAGAAAACCACAACGATAACTCTAGAGTGGTTGAGCTATTCCGGCAAGAGGCGACTGTTTTAGGGCAGCTTAACCATCCGGGAATTCCGAAAGTCGAGCCAGACGGCTACTTCCAGTTTTTTCCCAGAGGCTCCAAGCAGCCAGTGCACTGCATGATCATGGAAAAAATTGATGGGCTGAACTTAAAGCAGTGGATGAAGCAGCAGGGAGAACGTCCTATCAGCCAGGCGCAAGCCCTAGATTGGTTAAAACAACTAGCAGAGATACTGCACCTCGTCCATCAAAAAAACTATTTCCATCGCGATATTAAGCCCGCCAATATCATGATCCGCTCTACAGGGCATCTAGTGTTGATTGACTTTGGCACCGCTAGAGAGATGACCTATACCTATCTTGCAGAAGTTGGCGGGAAGACTGGCAGAGTCACCAGAATTAGTTCCGCTGGCTACACGCCTCCAGAGCAAGAAAAGGGTCATGCTGTGCCGCAGTCAGACTTTTTTGCCCTGGGGCGGACAATGGTGTATTTGCTGACAGGTAAACAAGCCACAGACTCTGACATTTACGACCCCTTAACTGACCAATCCTACTGGCGTCAGTATGCTCCGGATATTTCGCCCTTACTGGCTGATTTTGTCGACAAACTGATGGCGCGAACTGCCGCCGCACGGCATAAAAATACCCAAGAAATTTTAGATCAACTGACTGCCATTTCACAAAAGTTGTCTCAGCCTCAGTCATCGTCTCGCTGGAGTCAAACGGCAGAGATACCGTTTGTCCCTGTGCCGTCTTCCCTTCCCCCAACCCGCATTAATAATAGCCAAAGAACCAAGAATAAATGGCTTGTGGGTGGCGCTGTGGCTTTAGTTGTGGGATTCGGGGGGTATGGCACTTGGCAAGTCTATCGGCACTACTCTCCCGCAATTGTTGCCTCTAACTCGATTTCTTTAGGCAAAACTCTTGAGGGGCATTCGAGTTACGTTAATTACCTAGTTATTAGTCCTGATGGGGAAAACTTAATCAGTGCTAGCGCCGATAAAACGATTAAGCTGTGGAATCTGGCGACGGGAAAAGAAATTCACACCCTTAAAGGACATTTAAGCTCAGTTAATTATCTTGCCATTAGTTCTGATGGACAAACCTTAATCAGCGCTAGCGCTGACAAGATGATTAAAGTGTGGGATACCACTACAGGGAAATTACTCCGTACGCTGGGGGGGCATACTAGCTTTGTCAACTTTCTGGTAATTACTCCCGATGGGAATATCTTAGCCAGTGCTAGTGCCGATAAAACGATTAAGCTGTGGAATTTGACGACGGGAGCAGAAATCCGGACTCTAGAAGGGCATACTAGTTCAGTGAATGCCTTAGCGATTAGTCCAGATGGGCAAACCTTAATGAGTGCCAGTGCCGATCAGACGATTAAGCTGTGGAATCTGGAGACGGGGGCAGAAATCCGGACTCTGGAAGGGCACACAAGCTTTGTTAATTCGCTAGTTGTGACTCCCGATGGCAAAACCTTGGTCAGTGCTAGCGCTGATAAAACGATTAAGTTATGGAATCTGGCGACGGGAGAGGAAATTCGCACTCTAGAGGGACATACGGGATTTGTTAACTATCTTGCCCTTAGCCCCGATGGGCAGAAATTGATGAGTGGTGGTGCTGACCAAACGATTAAAGTTTGGGATATGTCTAAGGGGGAAGAAATCACCACGCTGACGGGATATGGAAGTCATATTAATTATTTTGTGCTGAGTGCCGATTGGCGATCGCTGGCGAGTGGTAGTGGAGATAAGGCGATCAGGATTTGGCAAGTGCCGAAGAGCTGGTCTCAAAACAAGTCTATTCTTTTGCTTAATTCTCTAAGTTGAGAACACAGCATTTTCATTACACTCAGGGTGAAACATGAAAATAGCAGGCAAATGGAAAATTCTCCCAGCGATGCCCAACTCAACGTGCAACAGGAGTCTAGCGCATCTATCGGAACCTCATTTGACCAGGCAATGATGCGGCGGTGTATCGAACTAGCCCGCCTGGCGTTGGGACGGACAACTCCCAATCCTTTAGTGGGTTCTGTAGTTGCTAAAGATGGGGAGATTGTTGGGGAAGGGTTTCATCCCGCAGCCGGTCAACCCCATGCAGAAGTCTTTGCACTCAAAGCGGCAGGGGAAAAAGCAAGAGGGGCGACGGTGTATGTCAATCTAGAGCCTTGCAATCACTACGGACGGACGCCACCCTGTTCGGAAGCGTTGGTTGCAGCGGGGGTTAGTAAGGTTGTGGTGGGGATGGTTGACCCCGATCCACGGGTATCCGGTGGCGGGATTGAGCGGTTACGTGGTGCGGGGATAGAGGTGGTTGTAGGGGTTGAGGAGTCAGCCTGTCGTCAGCTCAATGAAGCCTTTGTTCATCGCGTCCTCTATAAGCGTCCGTTTGGCATTCTGAAGTATGCCATGACCTTAGACGGCAAAATTGCCAGTAGTACGGGTCATAGTGCTTGGATTACTGACCCTAGTTCTAGAAAATTGGTACATCAGTTACGGGCGGCTTGCGATGCGGTGATTGTTGGGGGGAATACGGTACGTCGGGACAATCCCTATTTGACCAGCCATACTACGGATGCTCCTAATCCCTTACGAGTGGTTATGAGTCGTTCTCTGGATTTACCAATAGAGGCGCATCTGTGGTCAACAGTGGATGCTCCCACCTTAGTTCTCACGGAGCCATCAACCGATCCGGATTTTCAGAAACTGCTGTTGAAAAAGGGTGTGGAGGTCGTGGAACTAATGCCCCTAACCCCCACGTCGGTAATTGAGTATTTGTACAATCGGCAGTTATCGAGCGTGTTGTGGGAATGTGGTGGCACGTTAGCCGCTAGGGCGATCGCAGAAGGAACTGTACAAAAAGTTTTGGCGTTTATTGCCCCGAAAATCATCGGCGGTAGCACTGCTCCTTCACCTGTTGGAGATTTGGGGCTAACCCTGATGACGCAAGCGCTGAGGCTAGAGAGTGTTACCGGGCGATCGGTCGGACCTGACTATGTGGTGGAAGGCTACTTACCACTAGACAAACCTCATTGAGCAACATAACCAGCAATTGATCAGCACCCTATGCTCGAAGTGACGATGTGGAGCCTGCTTGCCGGCAATCTCGGTTGGCAAGCCGCGATCGCTAGTGTATGGCTACGCAGAAGGCAAGTAATTACTACTCAGCAACATGAGGAGGAAGAGGAAATCTTGACCCGCTTTGACTACCAAGAGGATATTGCAACAGCAGTGCCACCAGAAAGCGATCGCCAGGGTGTGAGAAACGCCCTAGAGGACAACGGCATCGATTCGGGTTTGGTTGGCTGGGAATTTAAGATTGTGCGGGCGACAGGCGACCTGTTTAGTGACCCGACTGTTTTTCAGCAGCTTTGTCAGGAAGAGGCACAGGCGGGCTGGATTTTGCTGGAAAAACTAGATGATTGCCGCGTGCGGTTTAAGCGTCCGGTGGCGATGCGGGGTGTAATTGATCCGGTCAGTTTGCCCTATGACCCTTATCGCTGCCACTATGGTTCATCATCACCCCTAAGGAAACTGGGCAGATCGGGGAAGATGGCGGCAGGTATTGTTGCTGTGGCGATCGCGATCGTACCCGCTTATTTGACCTACGCGTTGGTGTCTGAAATGCTAGCCAAGACACCCCGATCTGCTGTAGAAGCACCTCAAGAGACACTACCTCTACCTCAAGCATTTCCTCCAATTCCTTAAGTAGGTTACCTGCGGGAAGCCCCGCGCTCAGAATGCTTGGTGCTCAGTGTCGGGAAATGTCACTGAAGGTGGGTATTGCCTACCACCCTTGGCTGTGGCTTTCCACTAACGGGGGTAATGTCCTAACTGTAGGGGCGCAAGGCCTGCGCCCTAAGACTGACATTTAAAATTTTAAGCCTCCTCTAATCTTCCATCTGGCTCTGGTGACTACAATAAAACCAGTGACTCGGTGAGCCGTGACAGTGACTGTTACTGCTTACTGAGACTGTAGTGGCAATTTTTTATAAAATGATTCAGCAAAACGTTAAGGAAAAAGTATCAAGTACTCCCCTGACTCCTTTCAACAAAAAACTCCAAGCACCCCTAACAAAAAGCCAAATTAGTGTTTTACAGATTAATCTGGGAAAACGCTGCAATCTGGCATGTACTCACTGTCATGTAGAAGCAGGGCCGAAACGAACAGAGGAGCTTTCTCCTGATGTTTGCAACCAGCTCATTGAACTAATTTACAAGTTTCCCCAGATTCAAATTGTTGATTTGACTGGAGGTGCGCCGGAAATGAACTACGGCTTTAAACAACTGGTAGAAGCGGCACGGGCAACCGGAAAACAAGTCATTGTTCGCTCAAATTTGACAATTTATTTTGAATCAGGATTTGAAGATATACCCGCATATTTTGCCGAACATCAACTAAAAGTTGTTGCTTCTTTACCCTGTTATTTGGAAGACAATGTTGATAAAATGCGTGGTAATGGGGTTTATGACAGCTCAATTAGAGCAATTCAGTGGCTCAATCAATTGGGGTATGGCAAAGACCCAAATTTGATTCTCGATTTGGTATTTAATCCGCAGTTACCAATTACGGAGAATTTTTCTTTAGCGCCTGAGCAAGGTAAGCTTGAGCAAGATTACAAAGTGTTCCTACAAGAACATTTTAACATTTGCTTTAATCAACTATTTACTATTACTAACTTGCCTGTTGGAAGAACGAAGTTTTATTTACAACACAAAAAGCTATATGCTCCTTATTCAAAGTTTCTTGAAGAGAACTTTAACGCGAACACAGTTGAGCATTTGATGTGTCGGAATGAGCTTTCGGTTGACTATTTGGGTCATATTTATGATTGCGATTTTAACCAGATGGAAAACCTTCCGGCAAAAACTCCCAGTGGTGAAACGCTGACGGTGGCGAAGCTGTTGGAAGCGGGAAATTTGGATGTCATTGAGGAGATCCAGACAGCACCTTATTGTTATGGCTGTACGGCTGGCTGTGGTTCTAGCTGTGGTGGCGCGTTGCTTTGAATAAAAAGAGAAGTTGAGAATCTATAGATGGCTAACTTGCGATTGAGCCGCACCCAACGCTGGCTTAGGGGAATTGTTTTGGGACTGTTATCACTGGTGTTGGTGGTTGCTTGTAATAGCCAGCAGGAACCTGCGGGGTCTAATTCACTGACGCAGTTGAAGTTTGGTGTGGGCCCTTATTTCCCAATTCCAGGGGAGAATCGGAAACAGTTTGAGCCGCTATTTCAGGAATTGGCGCAGCAGGTAAATCTCCCCTCTACGGTGGTAGTGACGGAGGACTGGGTGGGGATTTCTGAGGCTTTACGTTCTGGAACTTTGGATGCGGCTTGGTTGGGCCCGTGGGGCTACGTTTTGGCGCATCATAATGAACCATCGATTGAGGCGATCGCTACTGTTAAATATAAAGGCAAGCCGACTTATAACTCAGTACTGATGGCGCGGGCAGATGCTCCGTTTGATACCCTAGAAGAAGCGATCGCCCAAAGTCAAAAGGGTGAAAAACTCAAACTTAGCCTTGCTGATGTCGGTTCGACTTCTGGGTGGCTTATCCCTACCGCAGAATTTGAGCGTCGCAATGTAGACCCCAAAGCCGTCTTTGACTACAGTGAAGGAGCCAGCCATGCAGCCCAGGCGATCGCTGTAATTAGTGGACAAACTGATATTGCCTCAGACTACGACCGCAACCTGGATGTCCTTACCCGCGAAGGCAGGATCGATAAATCCAAAATCAAGATTATCTGGCAGTCTGAGCCTTTACCCAATGACCCGATTGCCGTTCGCGGTGGCTTACCGGAGCAGGTAAAAACCCAGTTGCAGCAAGCGCTATTGAGTTTATCGCCAGCCCAAGCCGAGCAACTGTTACCGGAAAACTACACGGGCTTTGTGGCGTCAGACGGAAGCAATTACGCTCCTATTGAGGCAGCAGGGAAAGCGGTAGGAGTATTGAGTGAGAGATAACCTGTGAAACCTGCAACGTCTCAGAGGGATTTTGAGACCATCCTCCAAGCCGAACGGCAACGGCGGGGAGGCATTTGGAGCTGGCTGCGGCAAGGCTTTTGGGTGGTGCTGGGGGTGGCGGTATTCGTCGCCAGCGTTCAGAAAGCCCAGGTAGATCTTCAGGAATTTTGGGAACGCTTGCCGCAACTGGGGAGTTGGTTGACGCGGCTTTGGCCTCCAGATTTTAGCGAACTGCCAAGTTTTTTGTCGGCAATTTGGGAGACATTGGCGATCGCGATTGTGGGTACTGTGGTGGCAATTGTCGTGGCGCTCCCTCTGGCAATTATTGTCGCCCAGAACATCACCCCCCTGCCTTGGCTCTCTCTACCCCTGCGCGTTTTCTTGAACTTACTGCGGGGCATTGATACGGCAATTTTTGCGCTATTTTTTGTCTCGGTTGTCGGTTTGGGGCCATTTGCGGGCGTGTTGGGAGTTGCCTGTCATACCACTGGCTCAATGGCGAAACTCTATACCGAAGTACTGGAAACCATTCCCCCAGAACCAATTGAAGCGATTGAAGCGACGGGGGCGGATCGTCTCCGCACCTTTGCCTTTGCGGTATTACCGGAAGCTTTACCGGGACTTACGGGCATTAGTCTCTATCTATGGGAATTTAATGTGCGTTCCTCGGTAATTTTGGGAATTGTAGGGGCGGGTGGCATTGGCTACGAACTTTTGGTTAGTTTGAAGCTACTGGACTTTGCTCGCTTAACGACGATTTTGCTGTTGATTTTGGCAATGGTGAGCATTATTGATGGCGTCAGTGCTCTGTTACGTAAAGGGCTGAGTTGATATACCGCAAAGAGATAAACGGGTGTAATACGATAGCCGTCCTAAATCATTTATGGAAAAAATAAACCTCTTCAAGACAATAGAGAAACCAGAAGTAAGGATGGCGATATTTTTTAAATGCTGACAGTTGAACAACTATCAAAAACCTATAAAGGCGGGATTGTTGCCCTAAACGATATCAGCTTTACCCTTGAGGCGCACTCATTCACAGCAATTTTAGGGCCGAGTGGGGCTGGAAAATCTACGTTGCTGCGCTGCATTCCCCAGATTATGCGACCGAGCCGAGGTCGGGTTTTATTTGAAGGAGCTGACTTGACAACCTGTTCCCAAAAACGATTACGGGAATATCGCAGTCAAATTGCTATGGTAGCGCAGCAGTTTAACTTGGTGCGCCGCCGCACGGCTTTGGAAAATTGTTTGGCGGGGCGTTTGCAGGAATTACCTCTATGGCGTTGTCTGTTGGGGAAGTTTCCTGTCAGTTTGCTGCATGAGGGGATGAGTGCTTTGGCACGGGTGCAATTGCTGGAGGTGGCGTTTCAGCGCTCGGATCGGCTTTCTGGTGGACAGCAGCAACGAGTAGCGCTCGCCCGGGCTTTGACACAACAAGCCAATTTGATTTTAGCCGATGAGCCGATCGCTAGTCTCGATCCAGAATCAGCTCATACGGTTTTGGAGTTATTGCGATCGCTTTGCGTCCAAGAAGGACTGACTGTATTGTGCAACCTTCACCAAGTGGAACTGGCAAAACAATATAGCGATCGCATTCTCGGTATCCGGGCTGGGAAATTAGTCCTGGATGTCCCCACTGCTCAATTCAGCGAGTTGGATGCCGAACGCATCTACAAGGCGTAATATTCAACAAAGGCAAAGCATTTTCTCAGCCTAGACTCATCTTGCCCCTATCTAATAAAGAGTAAACCCCGGTAAGGTATTGAGTGATGCCAAAACGCTACCGTTAGTTTAAACATCAAAGTTTTCTTGCTTATGCTTAGATTTATTTTTAAGCCCAATTACTGACAACTGTAATCTCAAAGGTCGCCTCAGAAGCCAGAACAACATCTTCTGAACCGTAGCGTTCCAAACACCACTTTCTAAATTCCCGCATTACCTGGAAGAAGATATTTTCAGGAACTAACCAACAAACACCGTAAGGTCTTAATTCGTAAGCATCTAGTAATTCACCAACCGTCTGCTCAACCTGCCATCGCGCCGCCGTTACCCTTTCAACGGTTGCACCTTGCTGGATTAAGACTTGTGCGAGTTCCTCTCCATAGGGGCTAGGGTATGATATTACCTGCGTTGTCTGCAATGACTTTTCCTGGTACGGAGCAAGCATTGCGCGTAACTGTCCCTCAAAATCTTTTTGATGTTGCGTCTGTAAATTTTCACAAGCTAGATAGTATCCAGACGGTTTCAGCACGCGACGAATTTCTGAGAGTCCCTGAAACAAGTTAGGTAAGAGATGCAGCACATGCGTTGTCAGTACCACATCAAACCCGTCATCCTCAAACATCAAAGATGATGCATCGGCTTGAATCAGCGTCAAATTATCTGGCACCTCATGCAACTTGCGCTTTAGTTCGTCCATCATCTCCTTTGAGATGTCAACGCCCGTGTAAGAATATCCTCTTTTAATAATTGGTAAAGCTGTCCGTCCCGTACCGATACCGGGTTCTAAAAACTTCGTTTCTGGTGTTGCTTTAACGAGTTCAAGAATACAATCTGTTACTTGTTCGGAAATTAAGCTAGGTAGCGGTCTACTAACATCGTAAAGAGGTGCTATCCCGTCATAATAGTTGCTCAAAGTTTTGCTCCGCTCGTATAAATTGTGTATTTAATTTAAAACACCTTGAGCAGAATACCTCTGCGTACCTTTGCGCCCTCCTCTGCGTTAAAAAAGGCAGAAACGAAGCGATATAGTGAAAATACTAAAACAGTAAGGTAGGTAATCCCCACCCTACTGAAATTTATCCCTTTACGCAAACCACTTGCTTGAGCGTTGCCACAATTTCAACCAAATCGGATTGGTTATTCATCACCTCATCAATCGGCTTGTAAGCGCCTGGAATTTCATCCAAAACACCGCCATCTTTGCGGCACTCCACACCTTTTGTTTGCTCGATCAAATCATCAAGGGAAAAGTGCTTTTTCGCCTTACTTCGCGACATCAAACGTCCGGCACCGTGGCTGCAAGAGCAGTAGCTGTCATGGTTCCCCTTACCCTTGACGATGAAGGACTTTGCCCCCATTGAGCCAGGGATAATGCCGTAGTCTTCGGTACGCGCCCGAACCGCACCCTTGCGGGTGACGTAGACATCCTCGCCGAAATGTACCTCCTTCTCCGCGTAGTTGTGGTGGCAGTTTACAGACAGCAATGGCTTAGTCGGCTTACCCCCGATAAGATGCTTCTCAACGATTCGCTTAAAACGAGCCATCATCACATCTCGGTTGAAACGGGCATAATCCTGCGCCCACTGCAAATCGCGCCAGTAAGCTGCAAACTCTGGAGTACCTGCGACAAAGTACGCCAAATCTGGATCGCTCAAGCGAGTGTCTGCCAGCTTCGCTAATTCCTTAGCGGTACCAATGTGAGACTGCGCCAGCATATTTCCAATATGGCGCGAACCAGAGTGCAGCATTAACCAAATTTGGTTCTCCGCGTCGATACAAACTTCTAGGAAGTGATTCAATTTGTTACTGATTGCTTGCTGAGCTTATTGAGTCTCCACAGTCTAAGTTCAACACTGTTTCGACTTCTGCCAAGCACTTTCATCGAACACTCAACTGAATGGGTAGTAATAAACTGATCTTCTTCAGGTGTCCAAAGTTTTCTGTTGTTCACCCGCTTCATATCAGGAGGACGACTCCAACTCAGCACTTCACTAGCCTTGATTAGTTTTCTAGTTAAAGCTAGACAACCATCATAGTACAAGTGTCTTACTAAGCCCTGAGCATCTTCTTTGTACACAACTAAGTTGTACACGCTATCTCGAGTATTCTTATTACAGCTTTTGGTTTTGCCAGTAATCTGCTTGATTAATTCTAGATACTCAATAGCAATGTAGGAACTAGACGTAACTAACGATAGAAAGGGAAACCCTTTTGAGGTAAGACCTAGCGATCCATCGCCGTCTATCAAACCTCTAAAGTAATCAACTTTAGAGAAGCTACAACTAGGTAGTTTAATTGACTCTGACTTACTACCACTTTCTAAGCCCCATAACTCAAGATAATCTCGAAATCGTTTATCGTAAACCCTCCAAGTAACTGAGGTGTGGCTGCAACTAAAGTTAGTTTTACGCACGCGCTCAACAATCGAAGAATTAAACGGTATCAGATTCTTGAAAAACCAGAGTATGTGTTCATCCTTTTTGTTGATTTCTATACTCACGCAACCTCTATTGCGAGTGTTATTGTACAGATGACCATCAGATTGGATGAAGCCAAACAAGTAGGCGTAGTGGGGCTTTTCGAGGTTGATATTAATGGATTCCATTACCCAAAAATATCATGAATGAAAGCTGCAATCGACCAAGTCATTTCTGCTTGGTTCTATACCTTCCTGTTCGGTATAGTTCGGAGCACACCTTCATCCTAATTTATTAGGATGCCCAAGTCCCTCTGCTCTCTACGGGGCGTTTTACCGCTTCCCTCGGTATTAGCAATCTCAGCCTTCACCGATTTGGACGAGTTTTGATTACTGTATTACTACAGTAAGGGGCAATCTTTTACCCCCTCCTAGAGAACCCATCTGTAGCATGGCTTTGCTTTGTAAGTTCTGCACTCCCGGATGCAATTGTTGGAAATGACTCCAGCCTTGCCAATTTCTTACGGATGTTTCAACGTCTTTGTTCTGGTTGAAGCCAGTGGGAATTGCGGCTTCGATATCTAGCCGAATCTGCTTGAGCTTGCCTTCAAGTTGTTCGGCGACAAAGGGCGTTTTAACCGCTGCCATACCACAACCGACATCAACTCCTACAGCCGCAGGAATGACGGCATCTTTTGTGGCAATGACAGAACCTACCAAGGCACCCTTACCTAAATGGACATCCGGCATCAAGGCGACGTGCTTAAACACGAAGGGCAGTGATGCAACATTTTTTGCCATTTGGGTTTCCTGAGAACCGAGGGTATGGTTTGCCCAGGAGAGGACTGGCTTGGGAGTAGAAAGTTTTAGCTTCTCGTATGGCATGATTGTTTGCCTTCTTAACAGCGTCTGATGGCAAATACCCCACAGGAGTAGCCCCAGACTTTTATACTACAAGTGTAATACAGATTCTGACAACTGGCTAGGTTGTGGAGAAAACGCGGAGAGAGTTCCTGCCTAACTTCCAAAAATTACCGAAAACTATAGGGTCTAAAGCCCCGTCCTTCACTTCGACCCTTCGACCCTTCAGCAAGTTCAGGGCAACGCAAGCTCAGGGCAGGCAGCTCAGTGACCACTAGGACGGCTTCATGGTATAATATT
>NZ_JCACLG010000050.1:0-24063 GCF_059505785.1 Kastovskya adunca
GCACCCCTGCACCCCTGCACCCCTGCACCCCTGCACCCCTGCACCCCTGCACCCCATCAACTTAAAGCAGGGCGATGCTGAATCCAGGGTTTAGCGGCTTCTAGATGGGATGCTAGAGCGATTAATGTTGCTTCGGCAGCAGGGCGTCCGACGAGTTGGATACCTAGTGGTAAGCCCTTGGCATCAAAACCCGTTGGAAGAGCGATCGCGGGTAAGCCTGATGCATTAAACGGCGGACAAGGGGCAATCCAGTTAATAATTTTTTGCAGCGTTTCTTCGGGATTCAAATTCGCCCACTCGCCAACGCGGATGGTTGAATGCAGGTAGGTTGGCAGCACTAGTACATCGAAGTGATCAAAAAATGCCACGATTCGCCGAGAAACGAGCTGCATTTGAATAACCGCTTGCAAATATTCCCCCGCAGAAGTCGATTGCTCGGCACACCAGCGATTCATAGGACTCAGTACCTCTTTAGGAATTCCTGCGGCTGTGGCTCCAGCTTGCCAAACTTTGATAAAGGGTTCCGTCAAACCATTAAAATCAGGACAACCCGCTTCGACAATATGACCCATTTGTTCTAGCAGTTGCACAGTTTCTTGCACCGCCTGCTGACACTCGCTGTTTGCTTCTCCGACGGGGAGAACTGATGTTGTAAAGGCAATGCGTAATTGACCTAACTGTTGCTGTGTGGCATCAAGAAACGGCTTCTCTGGAGCAGGTAACCAGTAGGGGTCGCCAGTAATATAACCTGACATTACATCTAGTAATGCGGCGGCATCAGCTACAGTTCGAGCTAAAGGGCCATTACTAGAAATTCCGCTTTGGCGATCGCCCACAGGGGCATGAGAAACTCGTCCCCGCGAGGGTTTAATACCGACTAATCCGCAACAAAAAGCTGGCCCCCGCAGCGAACCACCACCATCTGAACCTTGAGCGATCGCGCATAATCCTGCTGCTACGGCTGCTGATGCACCACCACTAGAACCGCCAGGGGTATAGTCCAAGTTCCAAGGATTGCGAGCTGGGGGAAATCCTAGAGGTTCAGTATAAGGAAAAGACCCCAGTTCTGATGTTGCCGTTTTGCCGAGAATCGTAAAGCCTGCCTGCTTAATCCGCGTCACTACTCCATCGTCGTAGTCGGCAATGTTTTTCATTAGTACAGGTGTACCCGCAGTGTATCGGACGCCTGCAACTGCATTCAGGTCTTTGATGGAGATGGGGACGCCAAAGAATGGGGGTAAGTCTTCGGAGTTGCCAGCCAGTTGTTCCGTTTTGGCTGTAGCATCAGCGATCGCCTGTTCAGCCGTTACCGTAAAGTAGCTTCCCAGCTTAGAGTTAAGTTGTTCAATCCGCTCTAAATAAAGTTGTACCAACTCCAAAGGCGATACTTCCTTGCTGCGGATGAGTCGTGCTTGCTCTAAAGCCGGAGTGAAGGCTAAGTCAGTTGAATTCATGATGTTTTGGGTTGGGTGCTTGTCCAAGCAGCAGGATAAAGTGGAATAGTCTTGCTTCGAGCGATCGCGTGACAAGTGTATATTTAGATACCAGTGCTTACAACCGTCCGTTTGACGATCAAACTCAGCCCAAAATTTTCCTGGAAACCCAAGCTGTAGTCATTATTTTGCAGATGGTTGAAGCCAAGGCAGTTGAGTTAATTAGCTCCTCAGTTTTGGAATATGAGAATGATCGCAATCCGCACCCCATCAATCAGGAGGCGATGAGCCGATATCTTCAATTAGCCGAATTAAGGCAAGAAGTTGATGAAGCAATCCGCCAGAAAGCCGAAGACTTAGAACAAAATGGATTAAAAGCGATTGATGCATTGCATGTTGCGTGTGCAGAAGCGATTAACAGCGATTATTTCATTACTTGTGATAAGCGGCTAATCAATCGGTGTTCGGGGTTAACTATGAAAGTCATGAATCCAGCTGATTTTGTTTTGGAGATGAGCAGCGATGATCCAGGTTAAAAGCGAGCAACAAGTTTTACAGGAAGGATTTCAGATTTTGCTATCCAATATGGAACCGTCTGCTGTTGCTCGGTTTTGGGCAGCGTGCAATATTGGCAAGGGAGACTACTTGAAACTCAAAGACCAGCTTTTTGCCCCAGAATCAGTAGGCAGCTTGTACTCTAAGATAGTAGACTTTCAGGCATCAAAACGCGAAGCCTAACAAGCGCGTTGTATCGGAATGAAGCAATTCTTTGGTGTAGAGTTTGATGCCACTTACATCCGCTGAACGCGGTCGTTATGTAGCTTCAGTTAGGAGTAAGGGCAACAGTCTAATCTCTAAGTTTTCAGGGCTAAAATATAGGGTGTATTCTTAGCAAAACGATGACACTAACCCTTAACCTGCCATCAGATTTAGAGCAGTATCTTTTGCAGGAAGCCGATCGGCACGGGCTTTCCGTAGAAGCAATAGCATTGCAGCTTTTGACAAACTCTATTTTGTTAAAGCAAAAACAAGCTGAAGCAGTCAGCTTACTCCAGTCCTGGATCGATGATGAGGATGGGGAGGAACAGCAGGAAACAGGTAAGTATTTGATTCATGCTTTAGATGACGATCGCTTGTCCGATCGCAAGTTATTTCCGTCTGAGCTGAAGGGTATAACTTAGTAAGTCGAGTCATCGTGTTAGATACAGAACCGCTTGGTCTAGTTACGAATCCAAAGCTTTCTGCTGAGAGTGTTGCCTGTGCCCAGTGGCTCCACTCTCACATTACATCAGGGAGCCGCGTTATTATTCCAGAGATTGCAGACTACGAGGTTCGGCGCGAGCTATTACGAGCAGTGCGATCGCCACTTTTGTAGAGTGCGTTACTAACGCACCCTACGGTTACTTATTTAAGCTGGATGGAAGTAGTCATAAATTTCCTGGGCTAAACGCGAACCGATACCGGGAGCCTTTGCCAACTGTTGGGGAGAGGCTTCGCGGATGTAATCGATAGAGCGAAAGTGCGCTAGCAGTTGCTTTTGGCGATTGAAGCCTAAGCCAGGGATATCATCTAAACGCGATCGCCGCAACTTTTCACTCCGCTGCTGGCGGTGGAAACTGACAGCAAAGCGGTGGGCTTCATCTCGCAGACGCCGGAGTAGCTGAACGCCTGGTTGTTCCGCTTCTGTTGGTAGGGGTTGCGATTCGCCAGGAAGGAAGATTTCTTCTCGCTGCTTGGCAAGACTGACAACGCGCAAGTCTTCAATCAAGTTCATCTCTTGCAAGACAGCGACAACCGCAGAGAGTTGACCTTTTCCGCCATCAATCATTACTAAATCTGGCCAATCAGAATTGCCAACTCGCAGTAGTTGCGGGTCTTCCGCGTACTTGCGGAAGCGGCGGCGAATCACCTCTGCGAGGCTAGCAAAGTCATCGGAGTGACCAGCAGTAACGGCAGGGTTTTTGATTTTGTAGTGGCGATAGTGTTGCTTGGCGGGTTCGCCATCCACAAATACCACTTGCGAACCAACCGCATTGGAACCCTGGATGTGGGAAATATCGTAACCTTCAATCCGGTGTGGCAAGTCGGGCAAGTCGAGGATGTCTGCTAAGTCTTGCAATGCCTGATTGTTGCGGTCTGCAAAGCGCTGAGTCCGCTCTAGTTCGTAATGGGCGTTGCGCTCGACCATCTCAATCAGTTCGGCTTTGGCTTGCCGTTGAGGGGCAACAATGGTGACTTTTCTACCTTTTTTCTGGCTCAAGTATTCCGCCAACATCTCCGCTTCCGGTAATTCATGCTGCACCAAAATATCTGTGGGAATTTCCACCGAGTCAGCGGTTTGGTAATGGTCTTCTAATACTCGTTGTAAAATCGCGCCTGGTGTCCCCGATTGAGCATCAGCGAAGAATCCCAAGCGTCCGACTAAGCGACCCGCACGAATTTGGAACAGTTGAATGCAGGCGTGGTGTTCGTCGGCAGCAAGGGCGATCGCATCCCGCGAAATAGTATCGTTAGGTAAAGAGACTTTCTGATCGGCACTGAGGGAGCGAATTCCAGCAATTTGGTCGCGAATCCGGGCAGCCGCTTCAAAATTCATCGATTGGGCCGCCTGCTGCATGTTGGCAGTGAGAACCTGTATCAGTTCCTCTGTCCGTCCCTGAAAGACCATCGCAATCTTTTGAATCGTTTTGTGATACTCTTCCGGGGTAACTAACTTTTGACAAACACCAGGACAGCGCCCTAAGTCATAGTTCAAACAAGGGCGGTCTTTGTGCAACGGTTGGGGACGCTGGCGTAAGGGAAAGAGGCGCTTTGCCACTCGTAGGGTGGTTCGCAACAGTCCTGTATCAACGAAGGGGCCGTAGTATTTATCCTTTTCTTTGCCTAAACGTCGGTTGCGGGTGATGAAGATGCGGGGATATTCTTCTGACCAAGTGACTAGGACGTAGGGATATTTTTTATCGTCTTTAAGAAGAACGTTGAAGTAGGGTTGATGCTGCTTGACTAGGTTGGCTTCTAAGGCGAGAGCTTCGGCTTCGGTGTCGGTGACGATGAACTCAATCTCAACGACTTGTCGCACCATCATCATGATGCGATCGCTTAATTTTTGCGATTCGCGGAAATAGGAACGGACGCGCGATCGCAGTTTCTTTGATTTTCCAATATATAAGATGCGATCAACTGAGTCGCGCATCAAATAAACCCCCGGTTCTGGGGGAATTTCTTTAAGGCGCTTTTCTAGCCGTTCTGGATCTTTAACCAGAGGTAATGTCTTTGCCGATGTCGTCACAGGAGGTTAGTCAACTTTTTTTAAAGCACTACTCCTATGATAGAAAGGCTTGCTTGATTCCTCAGTAAGTTTGCTGATCTCTAAAGGTGGGGCAAACCGTCAAGGGTTGGATGATTAAACCGTACTAGGCACACCAGGGCACAGAGAGAGAGTTAAGAGAGTTGTTTTATAGACTAAGAAACAAGGGGCGGGTTTAGCGATCGCTTTTGACTCTTATCAATGACTTTTGTACAAGACCCGCCTATACAAAAAAGGGAGCCAATTGGCTCCCCGATTCGGTTGTGACAGTGGAAAAGTTAAAGCTTTAAGCTTTTTGCAGCTTCCGCTTGGCGGCAAATAGACCACCGACAGCCATCAGACCCAGCATTGTGGAGGGTTCGGGGACTGATTCTACGGGGGGTGGGGGAGTAACGACGCCTCTGAGGGCAACTTCGTAGTTACCGCTGTGAGAGCGGCCATCAGCACCTACGCCTGAGCCGTTCACTAAGCCAGACTGCGTAGCGCTGAAGCTGTAGAGTAGTTCCTCAACGCCGTTGTAGCTAGCTTTGACGACTTCACTTGCCTGGAATCCATCTCTAATAAGACCGCCCAATTGCCCTAACATTGGTGCATAAACTTCTTTGACATTGTAGTGACCCGCCAAACCAATCAGCAGGTCAGTACCGCTGGTTGTGACATAGGAGATGTTAGGGTCGCTGGCGCGTTGAAATCCACCCATGCCGAAAAATTGATTAAAGGCAGCTGTGCCAAGTCCGTTTCCAACGAACCCTCCCATACCAGCATTAGTTAAAAAGCCATTAAACCAGGTGGTGGCAAAGGTGGCAGCACCGTAGGTTTTATTCAAACTCGTTCCAAACCAGTCAGTTGCTGTCAAGCTACTGAGAGTAAGGGTTTTGCCCGCAACTGTTCCGGTGACGCTGGTACGAGCATTAGAAGCCAAAAATGCACTATTGGTCAATTTTTCACTGCTGGCAAATAGCTCAACGTTTCCACCAGGAGCGCTGCTATTGCCGCTCAGGACTTTATCTAGATCCGCACTGGGGTTGAGGACAGTATTAGAGCCTGAAACATCATAAAGTAAGTAATCACTCCCTGATAAGCTAAAGTTCCCTGCCATCGCTGGGGAAGTGGCGATCGCGCTTACACTTGCCACTACTGAAGCGCCGAGCAAAAATTTCTTGATAATACCTGGCATATTCTTCTCTATCTCCAAAAGTTTTTGTTGGGTAGAAGTTTTGCTTAATCCGCGCACAGTCGGACTTAGCGTGATTAGTTCTATATCGGACTTACGACTTGCTAGTTCCTATTTAATCTATCCCTTAAACGGCTTTAGTAGGTAAAGTTCATCAGGAGTTAGCGTGAAGGTTTGGTAAATAATTAGGCACAAAAAAAATCTGTATCTTCTATTCACTATCAGTGAAAATACAGACACTTATAAAAGAACAGAATTGCTCGTTTTCATTAAAGTATTGACGACTTTGTCAACCGTAATTTTAAGTAAGTTTCTTTGTTCAGATCCCCGACTTCTTGAAGAAGTCGGGGATCTCGCATTCAACCCAATATAGGAAGGGAATCGCGATCGCCAATCGGCGTTGCAGTTTGCGCTACATCAAACTCCACAGTCGTAGTAATCGGTAAACTCCCCAAGGAACCCACGGCAAAAGCTGTTCCCGCGAGATAGCAAGTACGACTTAAACAAGATTGAATCTTGGCAAAGTCGTAGCCATCGACAGTCAAAATATCATCAACCGGATTATAGGAAAACTCAAAGGGAGAAAGCTGAATAGTCTTCTCGGCATCGCTAAAAATAGCACCCGAACCCCTTAAGGAACTCAGAGTCAGTCCTGTGAGTGTTGAAGCTAACTTTTTCAGCGATCGCAGCAACTCAATAGTCAGTTCCGAATCCCCTTCATCTTGCAGCCTTCCGCTAAGATTTTCGACGGCGAAGCTTTTGTGGGGCACATTAAACCTGTAACGGAAGGGGAGAGGATACGCCCCCTCAACCGTGACAAAACCCGCATAATCAAGTTGCGTGAGTTGGGTTGTCTCAGCCAGAGCGAGTTGAGGAAGCCCTAACGCGATCGCTGCTACCGCGATCGCTACAAGTACTAATTTCTTCAAAGTCTATATTCTCATCGATTCAGAGGTTTCCTCAATGCCCTATATCCTCCAAAATATGAACATACTGAGGAAAAAAATTGAGCGATCAAATGGGAAAAGTTTACCTCGTTGGAGCCGGATTAGGGGATGTGTCTTACCTGACGGTGAAGGCACAAAAACTATTAGCTCAAGCCGAGGTGTTAATCTATGATGCCTTAGTCGATCGCCAGCTATTGCAATTAGTACCTCCCGATTGCTTAAAATTTGACGTTGGTAAGCGGGGAGGACGCCCCAGCACGCCGCAAGCTGAGATTAATCAGTTACTTGTGGAACAATGCCAACAGGGGAAGCAAGTGGTGCGGCTAAAAAGTGGCGATCCTTTTATTTTTGGGCGTACTAGTGCCGAAATCCAGGCGTTAATTGAGGCGGGGTGTGCATTTGAAGTTGTCCCTGGAATTTCTTCTGCCTTGGCTGCTCCCTTGCTTGCTAGTATTCCTCTTACCGATGCAGTACTGAGTCGTTGTTTTGCCGTACTCAGTGCCCATGAACCAAGGGAGTTAGATTGGGAAGCCTTGGCGCGGATTGATACGCTGGTGATTTTGATGGGTGGGCGTCATTTGAGCGAAATTACTCGCCAGTTACAACGCTATGGGCGATCGCATTCCACTCCCATTGCGATTATCCGTTGGGCAGGATGTCCTCAACAACAAATTTGGACGGGTACCTTAGGCAATATCCTCAAGCAAACGGAGGGCATTTCCCTCTCTCCAGTTGTAATTGCGATCGGCGAAGTTGTTAAGTTACGCGAGTTTCTTCAATCTCAATCTCCTATGTCTCAACCTCCTTTATCAGGTAAAACCGTTTTAGTCACCCGTTCTGCTGGACAATCTAGCCAATTTCGCAAACTGCTTGAGCGAGAGGGTGCAAGTGTCATTGAGATGCCAGCGTTGGAGATTACGCCGCCTTCGAGTTGGGAAGCATTGGATAATGCGATCGCTCATCTTTCTGACTTCAATTGGCTCATTCTTACCTCCAGCAACGGCGTCGATTACTTTTTTGAACGGCTGCTGGCTCAAGGAAAAGATACCCGTGCCTTAGCGGGGGTCAAAATTGCCGTCGTTGGGAAGAAAACCGCCGCCAGCCTAAAATCTCGCAACCTCCAACCCGACTTCATCCCGCCAGACTTTATTGCTGATTCGTTAGTGGAACACTTTCCCGAATCCTTATCTGGGTTAAAAATTCTGTTTCCCAGAGTAGAAACGGGCGGTAGAGAAGCGTTAGTGCAGGAACTAACGGCACAAGGAGCAGAGATGGTGGAGGTAGCAGCCTATCAGTCAGGATGTCCGGCAACTATCGCTCCGGCGGCACTTGATGCTCTTTTGGCGGGTGCGGTGGATGTCATTACCTTTGCCAGTTCTAAAACCGTTAGGCATTTTCATCAACTTCTAGAAAAGGCTTTGCAGCAAGGCGATACCCTATCCCATCCTGTCTCTATTACCTCTGTGTTAGAAAAGGTCTCCATTGCTTCGATTGGTCCTCAAACCTCTGAAACTTGCCGTCAGCTCTTGAGGCGAGTGGATGTAGAAGCGGCGGAATATACCCTAGAAGGACTAATCCAAGCAATTAGGAAATATTTTGATTGATTGTAGGTAGGCGTTTTGAAATACGCGAAACTAACATATTACCCAAAGTGTTGTCTGCGTTGGGTTTCACTCTGTTCACCCCCACCTACCCGAAAAGATTTGTTAGTTAACCAAGAATTCAGTTTATGTAGGGTGGGCAGTGCTTCTGACGACGTTAGACAAGAAATACCGGGGGTAGGCTCTGTCTACCTTACGCTTAATGACAATGTGCAAGATATGAATTAAAACTGAGTTTGGCTACTGGTTGTGGAAATTAATTTCTTGGCTAAACGATGTTGACATTTAAATTAAAACTCTTTGCAAAGAGAATTAAAAATTAACAGTTTCTCAAACCTCGATATAAGGATTGGTTAAACAAATAATCTGTCCTACTTATAGGAAGATTTTTTTCTTCTTTCAGTGCAACTGCTAATTTTTAGTCAAAATTCGCGCCCCTATAATATGAAGAGCGCTAAATTTGTGTAAATAAAGACTAATTGAGCAGAGGAGAAAAACTTGGGAAATCATCACGATGTGGGGATATTAACTGAGAAATCCTTAGCATCCAATCTATTTAAATCTTTGGCAATCCTGTCTGTCTACAACTAGACTTATATTTCGCAATCAATGCCCCCAGAGGCTTGTAAAAATTGCTTATGATCGGCAAGGGTTTATCTGCACGACATCAAGTCCGAAATATTGTATTCATTTATACATTTTTTAGCAGCCTGTGGATTCTTGTTTCGGACTGGTTACTGGCACAATTCATTGACGATGGCACGCTCCTAACACAATTGCAAATTATTAAAGGCTGGGCGTTTGTCTTCGTTACCAGCGCGTTTCTCTATGCTTTAGTGTCCCGTGCTTGGCGCTTACAGCAAGAAAGCTACAACCTTTTAAGGGCGGTCGTTGAAGGGACAACAGACGCCATCTTTGTGAAAAATCATCAGGGTTGCTACCTGATGGCTAACTCCACAACTGCCGATATTTTTGGAAAGCTAGAAGAAGAAATCCTCGGGCAAGATGACACGGCTTTTCTGTCTCCAGAAACGGCTCGTCAAATCATGGAGACTGACCGCAAGATCATGACAACGGGTCAGACGGAGAGCCTAGAGGAAGTCCTCACCCTCAACGGCATCACGAGGATCTTTCTGTCTACCAAAGATACCTACCGCGACGCCCAAGGAAACATTCTGGGTATCATTGGCGTTGCGCGAGATATTACAGAGCGTAAGCAACTGCAAGAGGAACTGCGCCGAGAACGAGAAGATTTGCTTGCCTTAACAACCATCACCAGCAATAGCATCAGCACCTTAGATCTGGACGAATTGCTCGATGTCTTGCTCCGTCGCATTGTCGAAGTGATGAAGGCGGATGCAGCGGTGATTCTCCTCAAAGAAGAAGACCATCTGTTCGTCCGCGCTAGCCTGGGCGTGAACGAGGACGTCTGGAGTGAAGACAATCCTAATCTCAAACATCGCTACAGCGTTCCGATGGGACAGGGCTTTGCGGGGACGATCGCCTCAACCATGCAGCCGCTTTATCTTGAAGATGCCCAGTCCGATCCACGCGTCCTCAACCCCCGCCTGAAAGAACAGGGGATTCGGACAATGCTAGGCGTTCCCTTGCATCGTCGCCGTCAGGTAATCGGTGTCCTTCATGTCGATTGGTTAAACCTCCATCCCCGTCAAGAGCAGGAAATTCATCTGCTAGAGATTACAGCCGAACGCTGTGCAATGGCAATTCTCAATGCCCAGCTTTTTGAACAAACAAAACAGCTAAAAGAGCGGCTTCAGCTTCAATTTGACCGGATGCCGATTGGCTGTATCCTCGGCAATAAAGACTTGCAAATAACCGATTGGAATCCGGCGGCAGAACAAATCTTTGGCTTTACCAAAGCTGATGTATTGGGCAAGCATCCTTGGGAATTGTTTATCACTCCGGAGGTTTGGGCGGACGTTGAAGCGATCTTTGAGCAGCTTGCCTTGGAGCCAATGGCGATCGCCCACAACATCAATGAAAACCGCACCAAAGACGGACGTATCATCCTCTGTGAGTGGTATAACTTGGCATTGAAGGAAGCAGATGGCAGCGTCATGGGCTTTCTTTCAATGGTGATTGACGTGACGGAGAAAAAGAAAGCCGAAGAGGAATTGTGCAGGCGAGAACAGCTCTACCGCACTATTGCTCGCAACTATCCAGACGGGGCAATCTTTCTATTTGACCAAGAGCTGCGCTATACCCTGGCAGACGGCGCGGGGTTAGTGAGGATTAATCTTTCTAGAGAGTTACTAGAAGGCAAAACCATTTGGGAAATTGGCCCCTTAGAAACCTGCGAGGTATTGGAACCCAATTATCGTGCCACGCTAGCAGGAACAAAGACCTGCTTTGAAATCCCCTATGTCAATCGCATTTATGCCGTGCAGACGTTGCCCGTCAAAAACGATCAGGGAGACATTTTTGCTGGCATGGTTGTGGCGCAGGACATCACTGAGCGCAAGCTATCTGAGGTGCAACTACGACGCTACGCTTTTTATGACTCGCTGACAAATTTACCCAATCGCGCCTTATTTTTAGACCGTTTAGAACTGTTGACGGTAAAACAACTTCAAGATAACAGCGGTTTATTTGCCCTTCTTTTTTTAGATTTAGATGGCTTTGAGATTGTTAAGTACAGCCTGGGACATGGGTTTGCCGATCAGCTAATTGTGACGGCAACAGACAAGTTAAAACGCTGTTTGCGTCCTAGCGATACCTTGGCACGGCTAGGCTCGGACAAGTTTGCCATTCTCTTACCAAATATCAAAGATGCCAGCGTCGCCACCAATATGGCAGAACAGATTCACCAACAACTACTGTCTGCTATTAACCTTGGTGAGCATGAAGTGTTTGCGGCTGCCAGTATCGGTATTGTCTTGAGTGGTCAGGAGTCGGAAGCTAGTAATCCTGAAGACCTGCTGCGGGCGGCTGATACCGCCATGCATTACGCTAGAGTCCATCGCCAAGCGAGTTATGCTGTCTTCGACCCGCTGATGCAAGCAGAGGCGAGGGAACGTTTGCAGTTACAGGCAGACTTGCGGCGGGCGATCGCCCAATCTCAGTTTCAGGTTTACTATCAGCCGATTATTTCCTTAAATACGGGAAAAATCGTGGGGTTTGAGGCGTTAATCCGCTGGCAGCATCCAGAACGCGGTATGGTTTCACCAGACAAATTTATTCCCTTAGCAGAGGAAACGGGGCTGATTGGTCAGATCGATCGTTGGGTGTGGCGGGAGGCTTGCCGTCAACTACGAGCTTGGCACGACAAATTTCCCCGTCAAGCCGCGTTGACAATGAGCGTTAATGTTTCCAGCAAGCAGCTAGCCCAATTAGGGTTATTAGAACAACTAGACAACTTGCTGCGGGAAGCGGGAATCCAGGGGCGCAGTTTAAAGCTAGAGATTACCGAAAGCGCCATGATGGAAAACACCGCCGTGGAACTAGTGATATTAGAACAACTTAAAACCTTGGGGATTCAGTTTTCCATTGATGACTTTGGCACGGGCTACTCGTCTTTGGGGCGTTTGCATCAATTACCCATTGATACGTTGAAAATTGACCGCTCTTTTGTCAGTCGCTTGGGAGCTGACAAAGAAGCCCTAGAGATTGTGCGAACGGTGACAACGTTAGCTCACATTTTAGAGATGGATGTGACGGCAGAGGGGGTCGAAACACAAGAGCAGTGGGAACAGTTGCGATCGCTCAATTGCGAATATGGGCAAGGGTATCTGTTTGCCAAACCCCTAACGAGTCAAGGGGCGGAAGCCTTACTTGCTGCCGAGGTGCAGTTTTAGGGGGAAAATGACACAAAAGCGCATCATTGGGTTGACAGGTGGCATTGCTACAGGGAAAACTACTGTTTCTGATTACCTTGCCGAAGCGTATCAGTTAACGGTATTAGATGCGGATGTTTACGCCAGAGAAACGGTGCAACCCGGTTCTTTGGTGTTAGACAGAATTGTGGAACGCTACGGCAATGATATTCTTGGGGGCGATCGCACTCTCAATCGGCGTCGCTTAGGGGAGGTTGTTTTTGCCAATCCCGCCGAACGACAATGGCTGGAGCAGCAGATTCATCCTGTGGTGCGATCGCGTTTTCAAGCAGAAATGGACAACATCGCCGCCTCTACAGTTGTGTTAGCGATTCCGTTACTATTTGAAGCCAAGTTAACCCACTTAGTGACAGAAATTTGGGTGGTTTATTGCGAACCTACCCAACAGCTAGAGCGGATTATAAAACGCGATCGCCTCACTCCAGAACATGCCCACGCTCGGATTTCTAGCCAATTCCCCCTTGCTGACAAAGTGGCGGCGGCGGATGTGGTTCTAGATAACGCCTCTACCCCGGAACACCTGCTTCAACAAGTAGATGCGGCGTTAGCGAGGGAGATGTGAAGCACCTCATTATAAAAAGTCGTTTTTGAGCAAAGCCCACCTTACAAAAAAAACCGCCCAGGTTCAAGATCAACCAAGACGGATTGCATTTCCCTATCTACGATTACGAGCATCGCTAGACTAAGTTCTATAGATTCGCTCTGGCGTCACGAACCGCAGCATAAAAAAAGAATCCTGTCAAGGGAACGCTAGCCGCTAAGGTAATCGCTGTTCCCAAAGTGCCCCAGGCGGGATTACCTGAGGAAAGTTCAAAGATTGAGCCAACAGCAGCGATCGCTGCCACGCAAGAACCTGTCAAGAATAGACCGCTTTTTGGTGTCATCATAATGTTTTAGTTCAATCCTTATTGCATGGGTTGAACGGCGTTAGCAGAAAAGCCATGCTTTTTGAGTTCTTCAGTTAACGCCAAACCATTATTCACCCGATCCACAAACATTACACCATTCAGGTGATCCATTTCGTGCTGGATAGCACGCGCTAGCAATCCATCGGCTTTCAGGGTGCGGGGACGTCCGTTCTCATCCTTGTAGGCGACTTCTACTTCCTCTGGGCGTTGGACATCTAGATAGACGCCAGGAATGCTCAGGCAACCTTCTTGAGCATCACACAAAGCGCGACCAAATTTCTTGATGGCAGGGTTGATTAAAACTAGCGGCGGGTTGGTGGGGTTATCCGGCTCGCAGTCAATAACAATTACTTGCTTGTTGACTCCGACTTGTGTGGCGGCTAGACCAATGCCATCGGCACTGTACATCGTTTGCAACATCTCCCGTACCAACTGCCGGATGCTGTCGTCTACCTTCGCAACTCGCTTGGCAGGCTGACGCAGCACGCGATCGCCTAAGTAATGAATTTCTAAGGGCGGATTTTCTAATTTTTTCTTTTCGATGACTACTTGAGAAGTCATTGGACGTGAACTCACTAAAGACTACTATTTTACGGTGTAATTTTCTTCAATGTTAACAGTTCCCAATAGTAGCAAGAGTATAAATTTTCCGGGGATGTGGGTAAATAACCGTCATCGGGAATAAAGTATGAAGGGTGAAGTATGAAGTATGAATAGGGTTGGTTATTGCTTCTCCGCGCTCCCCGGCTCCCCGGCTTCCCTGCGCCCCGGCTCCCCGGCTCCCCGGCTCCCCGGCTTCCCTGCGCCCCTGCACCCCGGCTCCCCGGCTCCCCGGCTCCCCGGCTCCCCGGCTTCCCTGCGCCCCTGCACCCCGGCTCCCCGGCTCCCCGGCTCGCCACATTCTCCCGATTTCAGTTATCTTGGTTTTTGCTCATCTACGCGATCGCGTTGGCAGGTATTGGATGCTTCAATCTCTCACCAAACTTGATTACCTCTTGCGTGAAACCCTAGTTGGATTGCAGCGTGGGGGCTGGATGAACTGGGCAGCCGTCAGCACCGTCACTGTCTTATTGTTTCTCTTTGGCACGAGTTTACAGGCATCGTGGCAACTGGAAGGACTGTTAAATCAGTTTGGTAGCCAACTGGAAGTGGCGGTTTATCTCGATCCTGGGGCGCAGCTAGACGTTGTTATCCCCATGGTGGAGAAACTGCCTCACATCAGTGCTGTGAAAACGGTAGATAAAGAACTTGCTTGGGCAACTCTCGTGGAGGAGTTGGGGCTTTCTGATATTAACGGGGCGGCACAGCAACTAGCGGGTAATCCTTTGGTGGATGAGCTAAAAGTGAAGGCGCAAACCCCCGAAGATGTCCCAGTGCTGGCGCAGCAATTAGCAGTAATCCCTGGTGTTGATAACGTGCAATACGTCAATGAAGCCCTAGAACGCCTGAATCAACTGCATCAAGGCTTGGGCTGGGTGAGTTTCACTGTTACTGCCATCCTCAGCCTGACAGCCGTTGCCGTGATTACAACAACGATTCGGTTAATTGTGATGGCACGACGGCGGGAGATTGAGATTATGCAATTGGTAGGGGCAACAACCGTTTGGATTTACCTACCATTTATTTTGCAGGGAATCGTATTTGGCGTTGTCGGTGCGGCGATCGCTTGGGTTCTGATTACTAGTATTCAGCAGTTTCTCCGTAACTTACTCGCCACTCAACCGGATTTTATTCAATTCCTCGCTGAGGGGCTGCAACCTAATTACTTACATCTGATTTTGCTGCCTGTAATTCTTGTCTGTTTGGGTGGTGCTGTGGGTTTCGTGGGCAGCGTATTTGCCGTGCGTCGGTTTGCTGTGCGTTAGGCGTTTTTAGCGATCGCCCTTTACACTGCACTTGATTTATTAGTTAGGACTCACCGACTCACCGACTCAGCAGTTTGCTATAAACAGGGCTTCTAGCCTAAGCGCCTCAATTTCCCCTAGCATCAAAGAGGCGAGTTGAGAAAAAAAAACATGTCTTCTCAATGGGAATGTTTGCTGAAAAATTTGGGAGAATGGCACGGCTCATTTACCCGCTTATCCCCCCAAGGGCAACTGCTGGAAGATACGCCGACTGTCGTTTCCTTTGAGGGGATCAACGACAATCAAACGATGCGCCAAATTGTGCGCCGCCTACCAACCGATGCACCTGTCAATGAGAAGGTGCTGGAATACAGTTCCTTGGGCAAGGGCATAAAAATTTTTGACAATGGCGCATTTTCCCAAGGTTCTGTGCAATGGGGGCCATTTTCAGAGTTTGGCGCAGAACTCGGCTTAATTGCAGGCGATCGCCGCTTGCGTCTGGTGCAGCTCTTTGACAAAGAAGCCAAGCTGGAGAGAATCACACTAATTCGAGAAAAACTCGCGGGGACAGATACACCAGAACGTCCGCCCCTAACTGTAGAGCAGTTGCTGGGAGAATGGCAGGGAGAGGCAGTGACGCTGTATCCAGATTTGCGATCGCCTGATACTTATCCCACACAGCTTCAGTTACAGCGCCAAGATAGCGATACATTGACACAAAAACTCACCTTTGGCACGGGAGACTCCGCCCGTACCATCACCTCTAGCGGTCGCATTGATGGCTCCATCCTGCACTTTGAGCAAGGTTCTCTCCCGGTGCAAGTGTTACTACTTCCCGACGGAGCCTCTTCCAACTGCCCTTTGCAACTCAAACCCCGTCACTCCTTAGTTCTGGAGGTCGGTTGGCTCTTGGAACCGGATTTGCGTCAACGGATGGTTCGCCGCTACAGCGAGCAGGGGGAATGGGTAAGTTTGACGTTGGTGACAGAGCGAAAAGTTGCCGCTTAGATATCTAGAAGGTGGATATTGCCCGTCAAGATAGGCATCG
This sequence comes from Kastovskya adunca, assembly GCF_059505785.1. Lineage (NCBI taxonomy): Bacteria > Bacillati > Cyanobacteriota > Cyanophyceae > Coleofasciculales > Coleofasciculaceae > Kastovskya > Kastovskya adunca. The sequence goes on from NZ_JCACLG010000050.1 coordinate 16,117, forward strand.
TCTCGAGACGCGATCAAATCATGCCCACCACACTCCTTCACTTCCAAACCGTTCACGGGAAGAAAGCTTTGAGGGGGGTAAACCGTATTTTCGTCGGCTGGATCTCAACTGCTATGCCTACTAAAGTAGAAAAAGTAGCTAAATTAACGTCTATTTCTCGCCCTTAGTAGTAAAGCAAACATGAGTTCCTGGCGCGATCGCTTCAATCGGCTTACTAATCAAACTCGCTTTGTCGTCTGTCGAATATTTTTGCATTTGGCTGGCGAAGAAGTTGCCCCTCTGTTAGGGGTTCTCAATCGTGCCGCACGAGAGGCAGTGGAATCTGATGGCGACCTTCAGGTTTTAGGGGAAGGGTTAGTAGATATTTGCCAAAACCTTTTACAGGTCGATACCTACTGGCAAGCGGCTGGCAATGAAGGCGATGTATTTTGGGATGAAGGGGAAGCCGGAGATTATGTGAGCGAACTCTTCACAGACTCGGCTGAACGCTACCTGAGCGAACCCAACTTTGCTGAATCGAGTTCTGAGGCAGCAGACTTGTTATCGTTACCTGTTACGCGCCATTTAGTCGTCATGATTACCGTGGCGGCGGAGGGTGAAGTTCCTGAACTAGAAACGGATCTAGCGGATATCACTGCTTTAAACGCCGGGTTGAAAGCCTTGGTTAATCTCCACTATCAGGAACGACTGCGGGCAATTCAGGTACACTTTTCCCCCGCACAATTCGGAGATCAACTAACTGACGATCAAGTCATTGCTAACTTTCCGGAACTAATTCCTCTATAAGGAATTTTTCAGCCAAATGTCTGAGTTTTTCGGCTATTTACCGCTCAATAAACCCGTTTAGTAATCGTTATAAACCCTACCTTGTTTTATGTTCCGTAAGCTAACTATTCTTTTCATGGCTTTGACATTATCTTGGACTACAGTTGCCTGTGGTTCTCCTCAGGTGTCAAGCCCTCGCAATCCCAATTTGACAACAACATCTTCTACTCCCACACGACTGAGCGACGGGGAATATCCTGTCCAACAGGCAACTTACGATGATGCCACTGGGGAGTACAGCTTATTTTTGCTCAACACCCCGCCGGGAACTCCCGCAACATTCCGCACAACAGATTTACAGATGGCAGCTCTGACAGAGGAGCAAATTAACTCCGGACAGAAGAGTTATGTAGAAATCAAAAATGGTCAGGCGGTGATGCACCTGGCGGAAGACTTCAAGATTGAATACGTCCACAACGTCACAGAAACGCAAACTAATTCTCAAACCGGACAACAGGAAACTGTAGTTGTTCGTAGAGAAACTGGCTTCTGGACTCCCTTTGCTGGGGCTTTGGCAGGGCAGGCGATCGGCAGTTTATTATTTGCCCCCCGTTACTATGTACCACCCGTCTATCAACCCGGTGGCGTGCTGAGGGGTTACGGCGGTTATGGCAATACCTACAGTCAAGCCGTTAATCGATACCAGACTCGCTACCAAGCTCCCCCGCCAGCCGTGAGAAACCGTCAAACCTTGCGGACGACAGGGGGTTTGAGAAGGTCACCTACGACAAGACCAACAACAACAACTAGACGCACGCCTAGCAATAACAACAGCCGTTCGACGGGTTCCGGTTATGGCAGTAGCAACTTGCGTCGCTCTCAGAGATCAAGCCCTAGCCGACTCAATCGTCCTAGTGGTAGTGGCTTTGGCAGCAGTCGCTCTTCACGTCCAGCTAGACGTTCTTCTGGTGGCCGGAGACGACGTTAGTTTTTGAGGGGTTAGGCATAGGCGTAACCTATATTAAACAGAGTTCCTGTCATGGCTGTGGAGGTTTGTCCTCGCAGCCATTGACTATTAAGGAGCATCGTGGTGAAAGCAAGACTCAAACAAAACGTTTACGATGAAAAAAAACTTTAGCGATCGCTCTTAATACCATGACGCTAATGCAGGTTTGGGGCGCACTACTGATCTTCATTGTTTGTCCGCTGCTAGGAGGGCTGCCGCTAATTGCCTGGATCATGGCAGCGTTTACAGGGCGTCAGTTGTCACAACTGGGTACAGGTAATATCTCTGTCTCCGCCGCCTTTTACCACGGGGGACGCTGGGTAGGAATCCTCGCCGTGCTGACGGAGGCGTTGAAGGGAATTGCTGCTGTTTTACTGGCGCGGGCGTTCTTCCCAACTGCCCCAGAGTGGGAATTGATCGCCCTGATAGCACTGGTGATGGGGCGTTACTGGTTTGGCAAAGGGGCGGGAACAACCAACGTTGTTTGGGGCTTTATTGTCCACGACTGGGTGACAGCCGCGTCTGTTTTTTTCGTTACTATCATTGGCTTTACGATTTTCCGCGATCGCACTTCCGGACGCATTGCATCACTAATTTTGTTTCCCCTGATTCTGGCACTATTGCACCCCCAGGATGGGGAACGCATTGTGGCGGCGGTGTTACTGGGGCTATTGTTAGGGTGGATTTATCAAAAAATCCCCGACGACTTAGACTTACCCACCAAAGAAGGTCAGGTAGAATCTCAAAAAGTGTTTCGTTTTTTTAGCGGCGATCGCGCAATTGTTTCTCTCGATACTCCCCTAGACAGCCAAAAGGTCGGTCAAAAAGCGGCAACCTTGTCCCAACTCAGGCGATGGGGCTATTCTGTACCCTCCGGCTGGGTGCTCCCCCCTGGAGATGACCCGGAACCAGTGATTAATCATCTCCCTATATCTGTGCAAGAACCCTTAGCGGTGCGTTCTTCGGCGATTGGGGAAGATTCCGAACAGTCATCCGCAGCGGGACAGTATGAAAGTCTGTTGAATGTGACCACTCGATCGGCGTTGCAAGCCGCGATCGCTTTGGTTTTGGCGTCCTATGATGCCCCTGGTGCGACTCAGTATCGCCGCGATCGCCATCTGAGCGAAACGTCAATGGCAGTACTGATTCAAAAACAAGTTAAAGGGGTTTTTTCTGGCGTTGCCTTTAGCCGCGACCCCATTTACCAACAAGGGGATGCCGTCGTCATTGAAGCCTTACCGGGAGACGCCACAGAAGTAGTATCCGGGCAAATCACACCAGAACAGTACCGCGTGTATATTCGCGAGTCAGGGGCAGCGAGTAAAGTGTCGGTGCGGATGTCAGAAGCGTCAAAACCGTTAAACAGAGACTCCACAGTCGGAAGCCCAGAGGAAGATGCCTCCATTTCGTACCAGATTGAAGGTGCTGGGGATGTACCAACGACATTGATTCAGCAAGTCGCTATCTTGGCAAGGGAACTGGAAGACCGCTACCACGGCATCCCTCAGGATATTGAGTGGAGTTATGACGGTCAGCAGCTATGGATATTGCAAGCCCGTCCTATCACCACCCTACAACCGATCTGGACGCGCAAAATTGCCGCCGAGGTGATTCCTGGCTTGATTCGACCGCTGACTTGGTCGATCAATCGTCCTTTAACTTGTGGGGTTTGGGGAGAGATTTTCACAATCGTTTTAGGCGATCGCTCCCAAGGATTAGATTTTAACGAAACGGCAACGCTGCACTACTCCCGTGCTTACTTCAACGCCACCCTCCTAGGAGAAATTTTCCGTCGCATGGGTTTACCCCCAGAAAGTTTGGAGTTTCTCACTAGAGGGGCAAAGTTTTCCAAACCTCCTCTACGTTCCACCCTCCGGAATGTACCGGGATTGCTGCGGCTACTCGGTCGGGAATGGCGTTTGGCATCTGACTTTGAGGCAGATTACGAGCAACACATTGCTCCCACCTTAAGGCAATTGGCAGAACGCCCCACTAGTGAATTATCCGCCTCCGTCTTGCTAGAACGCATCGACAGGATTTTGGAGGTACTGAAGCGGGCAACCTACTACAGCATTCTCGCTCCCTTGAGTTTCTCTCTGCGACAGTCCATCCTAGGCGCGAAGGATGACGAACTGGACAACAGCCAGATGCCAGAAGTTGCCTCGTCGCGATCGCTAGCGCAATTAGCCGCCGATGCCCGTCACGTCATTCCCAAATTAAAGCTTTCTGATATTCCCAGTGGGCCATCCCTGTTTGCCACCCTAGCAGAGATGCCAGATGGGGATTGTATCTTAGAACCCTTCAATCGCTGGCTCGATCGCTATGGCTACCTCAGCGATGTCGCAACTGATATTGCTGTTCCCACATGGAAAGAAGACCCCCGCCCCGTGCGGCAACTATTTACCGAGTTTCTCTTAAATCCGCCGCCGCCTTCTTCCCCACCCAACAACCAACGCCTCAGAGCGCAAATTGTCCAAAAACGCCTGAATATAAAAGGTCGAGTCACAGAGGTTTACTCGCAACTGCTGGCAGAACTCCGCGCTCAGTTTTTGGCGTTGGAAGCGATGTGGTTAGAGTCGGGTTTGTTGCAAGCACCTGGAGATATCTTCTTTTTAGAGTTTTCCGAAGTTCGTCGCCTAGTCAGTGGTGCTGACCAGGAGTTGAGACGCTTATCTTTATTGGTACAACAGAGGCGATCGCAACTCGCACAAGACAAAGAATTAGAAACAGCAGCACGGCTCGTTTACGGCAATGCTCCCCCTCTCCCGCTTCCTGAGACTGCCTCCCTTACCCCTCAGCAACGACTGCAAGGGATTGGTGCCAGTCCCGGACAAATCGAAGGGTCAGTAAGAGTCCTTCGCCACCTGCAAGCGGCATCTGGAATTGATAAGCAAACGATTCTCGTTGTACCCTACACCGATTCTGGTTGGGCACCGCTTTTAGCACGAGCCGGAGGATTAATTACCGAAGTGGGAGGGCGTCTTTCCCACGGCGCGATCGTGGCGCGGGAGTACGGCATTCCCGCTGTTTTGGATATCCACGACGCCACACGGTTATTAAAGGATGGGCAACGAGTCAGAATTAACGGTCAAAGCGGAATTGTGGAGATTTTGGAAATTGGGTAAAGGGATGGTTGTATGAGGTTTTTACCCAGCCTGACAAGTTGTTATGCCGCGATCACAGTTCAGAAACTTGCCGATCATCAAGTTCTTGAAATAACACTAGAAGCATTCACCTGTTCGTGTTTTTGCAAACAACATTTACGCGCATAAGTTTGAATAATGATTGCAAAAAATAAGACCGCGATACTGGTAGGAATAAACCGCTTATTGTCAGTGTTGTCTACCTATAAGTACGTATCAGCTTTACTAACTGTCGGGACAAAATCTATCTCAACTAAATCGCAGCCAAACTTGACTTCTTGCGATGGAATCCCAAACAGTCCATATACTACTATTCTACCTTCGTAAGGATAGGGGCAGGTTTGGGAAGAGTTGTCCCTGTAGCTACTAGTGGTCACTATCGGCTTAAATTCTGTGATTTTTACACCAGTACAAGTTAAAGCTGCTAGTTGTGAACATTTTCCATGTCCAACGAGCCAAAGCAACTCTTCAGCATACTCGACAGCTCTAGAATCTTCCCCTACTATCTTTTCAAGATTATTTTGGATTAGCAATCTTGGTACTATTTGAGCAGCAATGAATAGAATACATAGAGAGGTGACAGAATACGTGAATAGCTTCATTCTCTTTTTATTCTATCTATTCTAACAACTCAACCTATATAGCAATTATAAACCCTTTGTTGCAAAAACATTGCCAGCATAAAAGTCATTCAAAAGCCGTGAATATCCGTTGAAAATAGTGTTCTAGGATAGCACCAGTCTCTGATCACAAAAGATTGCTAAGTGCTTCTGAGGGAAAACGCGATCGCTCCACGATGAATTGAGACTATGCGCTAGTATCGCCAATTGCAATCTCCCATACCCCAATCCTGCAACATATGCACCCCAGCAGTATCCGTGAGGTTGTATTGCAACGGCGTCATCGTGATGTATTTTTCGCGAATGGCTTGGACATCCGTAGGAATATGACTGGGAAGATGCAGATGATCGGGTTGTTCCAATTCCTCAATCACTTCACCCGCTAACCAGTAATAGGTTTTTCCTCTAGGATCTACTCGCTTTTCAAACGTTTCATGATAGCGGCGAATTCCTTGGCGAGTAATTGCAATACCCGCAATATCTTCTTGCTTGACTGGCGGGATATTGACATTGAGCAAGGTTGTTTGGGGTAGGGGCTGCTTCTCCAACTGCACCAGCAGCGTTTTAGCAAACTGAGCAGCCGGTTGAAACTCTTGCAGGGTATAACTCGCCAGACTAAAGGCAACACTAGGAATGCCTTCTAAAACGCCTTCCATCGCCGCTGAAACGGTTCCAGAGTAAAGAACATCCGTACCGAGATTCGAGCCGTGATTGATGCCAGACAAGACGAAATCCGGCGGACACTCCAGCAAGGCTCCTAATGCCAACTTGACGCAATCAGAAGGCGTCCCGGAACAAGACCAAGCTCTAATAGTGGGGTGAAAGATCGATTCGACTCTTTCGGCTCGAATCGGGTCATGTAGCGTCAAACCATGACCCGTGGCAGAACGTTCGCGGTCAGGGCAAACTACGGTGACATCATGACCCGCATCCGCGAGGGTGTTAGCAAGGGTACGAACCCCTAAGGCGAAGATGCCATCGTCGTTGCTGATTAGCAATTTCATGTAATATAAGCAGCGGCGAGTAAACAGTTGTCTGATTCTAGCTTGCCTGTTTTTGTACCCCGCTATACCTGAATCAATTTAGTTTTCCCAAAAATATCCTCCGAGGCTTTTGTAAACTGAAGAGAGATATTTTCTTGTTTGGCAGCCTGTTCGCATTGCATTCACAAATTCTAGTATGACCACTACGCTCAACGACCTTGAGACTCAACTCGTCGCCCTCAAAAAGGAAGCGGCTACAGCGATAGCTTCTGCTGATACTCTGGAGCAATTAGAACAGTTGCGAGTCAACTACCTAGGCAAAAAAGGACAGCTCTCTCAGGTTTTGCGGGGTATGGGCAAGTTAGCAGCAGAAGACAGACCCCGCATCGGCTCCCTTGCCAACGAGGTTAAAGAATCGCTGCAAGAGAACTTAGAACATCGGATCAAAGACCTGAACGCCGCGCAAATTCAGGCACAGTTAGAAGCAGAAACGTTAGACGTTACGATGCCAGCCGTTTACCGCCCTCAAGGTCGGCTGCATCCGATTAATAGCACAATCGATCGCATGGTAGATATCTTCGTGGGACTGGGTTACACCGTTGCCCAAGGGCCAGAAATGGAGACGGACTACTACAACTTTGAAGCCCTCAATACCCCGCCAGAACATCCTGCTCGCGACATGCAGGATACCTTCTACTTACCCGATGGCAACGTGATGCGGACTCAGACTTCTTCTGTGCAAATTCGTTACATGGAAGAAAATGAGCCGCCGATTCGCATTGTTTCCCCAGGACGTTGCTATCGTCGAGATACAGTAGATGCCACCCACGCCGCCGTCTTTCATCAACTGGAAATCTTGGCAGTCGATGAAGGATTAACATTTACTCACCTCAAAGGCACCCTCAAAGAATTCCTCCAGGAAATGTTTGGGGAAGAATTGGAAGTACGCTTCCGGGCAAGTTACTTCCCCTTCACTGAACCTTCGGCAGAAGTGGATGTGCGCTGGAGAGGGAAATGGTTAGAAGTGATGGGGTGCGGCATGGTTGACCCCAATGTGATGAAAGCTGTGGGGTATGACCCAGAAGTCTATACCGGGTTTGCCGCAGGTTTAGGAATCGAACGCTTTGCGATGGTGCTACACCAAATTGATGATATCCGGCGTTTGTACAGCAGCGACTTACGCTTCTTACAGCAGTTTTAGATCGACCGTTGGATCGTCATGGCGATCGCCAACTTTTTACCGATAAGGCAGGCATCTTGCTTGCCTTATTTCATCTTCCCCCACAAAAAAGCGCCCCCCAAAGGAGAGCGCTTTCTTATTTAAGAGCTAAGAGCTAAATCTTAACCCTGGATAGCGGGAGCTGTTAAAGCAACTGGAGTCGCCTCACCACTAGCCAAGTCTAGAGGGAAGTTGTGAGCATTACGCTCGT
>NZ_JCACLG010000051.1:0-21354 GCF_059505785.1 Kastovskya adunca
TGCTCCCCTGCTCCCCTGCTCCCCTGCTCCCCTGCTCCCCTGCTCCCCTGCTCCGGGTGCTCTCCATCACCTCATCCTCCATCGCACTGATTACGAAAGAATAAGTAAAGGTTTCTTAAGGAAAGTGGGTTCCTACAATTAAGTAAATTCACGGTGATAAATTACGTAAATTCACGGTGGACTTTTACATTAGTTAGTTGGGTGAGGTTCGCTCATCGGTAAACCGGCTGCATTAACCCCGACGACAAGGAAACCCAAACATGAATAAAACGAATTCTTCGGCAGAAATTCACGATCAGGCTCATCCCCAAACACCTCCTTCCCCACCTCCCCAAAGAAAAGCTGCCTCTCGCTCAGAATCGAACCGTGTGCTTTCTATTCAGCAAATGGTTAAAGAGGCTCATGCTCGCAAGGCATCGGACATTCATATTCGAGTCGGGCTACCCCCTAGATATCGTGTTCGGGGTGAAATGTTTGTCGCTGAGGGTCATGGCAAGACGACTCCAGAGATTTTTGCGGCTTATCTGTCTGAAATTCTCACTCCTGCCCAGAAAAGACAATTTTCAGAGACCAAAGAGCTGGATACAGCGATTTTTTATCCAGGCTTTCTCCGTTGCCGGGTGAATTGTTTTGACTCTCTGACGGGGGGAGCGATCGTGATGCGACTGATCAGCCTGGATGTTCCGTCTATTGATACCTTAGGGTTGCCGCAGGTTCTCAAGCAAATTGTCAGCAAGCCTCAAGGACTGGTGTTGGTTACGGGGCCAACGGGTTCCGGGAAATCAACAACGATCGCAGCGATGATTCGCTATCTCAATGAGACGGCACACAAGCACATTGTCACCATCGAAGACCCGATTGAGTACGTTCATCCTTCCCACAAGTGCCTAATTAGTCAAAGGGAAGTGGGCTTGCACACCCATGAGTTTTTGCAGGCGTTGAGGTCAGTATTGCGGGAAGACCCGGATGTGATTTTGATTGGGGAAATGCGCGATCGCATTACGATTAACACCGCCCTGCAAGCCGCCCAAACCGGACACTTGGTTTTGGGTACCCTCCACACGCGCAGCGCTGTTAATGCCGTTAACCGCCTGCTAAACCTCTACAATCCGGATGAACAACATACCATGCGGATTCAGATGGTGGAGTCTCTCGTGGCGATCGTCGCTCAACTTTTGCTGCCCACCACAGACAAGCACCGCCTTGCGGTTCACGACGTTCTCATCAACACCTTGGCGGTACAAGATTACTTGATGAAAGGGGAAGACGAAGAAGTCCTGCGACTGATGGAAACCGACACCATGGAGGGGATGCAACTGATGAATCAGGCACTCTACGAGCAACTCTTAATGGGTCGGCTTACCATCGATGATGCCCGGAAAGCTTCCCCCGATCCCAACGACCTAGAACGGAAGCTACGAACTGGTGGTATAGACGGCGCATCCTCAAGCCGTGAATGGATGATGAATAAGTGATATCCTCCCTCGTCAAGCGATCGCTGTAATGCGAGTCTTCAGGAGCGAGAGATAATTCATCAATAAAAATAGCCCGCACAGGCGAGGCGGGCTGTTTTTGTGTAGCCGCAAATTGAAATCTGCGGACTACTATATTTTTTGCGCTTACCGTTTCGCTAGCTTCTTCGATACCTTCCGCAAGCGAATCGACTCTGGTGTTACTTCCACCAACTCATCTGGGCCAATATACTCCAAAGCACGCTCCAGACTCATATCCATAGGGGCTTGCAACTGCACTAGCTCATCACCCGTTGCCGCGCGATGGTTGGTCAACTGCTTGGTCTTACAAACATTCAACTCCAGGTCTTGAGCACGATTGTGTTCGCCAACAATCATCCCTTTGTAAACCTTGGTGCTAGGAGTGATGAAGAAGGCACCCCGGTCTTCGCCGTTTTTCAGGGCGTAGAACGTTGCCACCCCTTCTTCAAAAGAGATGATTACACCGTTGCGGCGAGTTTCAACATCACCGGATAGGGGGCGATAGTCTAGGAAGCTGTGGTTCATAATCCCTTCACCGCGTGTCAGGCGCAAGAATTCACCCCGGAAACCGACCAAACCCCGCGCCGGAATCACAAACTCTAGCTGAGTGCGACCATTTGCCCCGACTTGCATATCCTGCATTTCACCCCGACGCTGTCCTAGGCGCTCAATGCAGCCGCCGACAGCAACTTCTGGGACATCTAGCACTAGACATTCGTAAGGTTCGCACACATTGCCGTTGACTTCGCGATAAATCACTTTCGGCTGAGAAACTTGAAACTCATAACCTTCACGGCGCATAGTTTCAATGAGGATGCCCAGATGCAATTCACCCCGTCCAGAGACGAGGAATTTATCCGGAGAGTCGGCTTCTTCGACGCGCAGGGCGACGTTTGTCTCCAATTCTCGTGTGAGGCGATCGCGCACTTGTCTGGAGGTCACGAAACTCCCTTCTTGACCCGCAAACGGCGAATCGTTCACCGAGAAGGTCATCTGCAATGTCGGCTCATCCACCTTGATTAGGGGTAACGCCTGGGGGTCAATGGGGTCAGTAATCGTCTCGCCAATATTGGCATTGGCAAACCCCGCAACGGCAACAAGATTTCCGGCGGTCGATTCTTCGAGATCGACTCGCGAAAGTCCTTTAAAGCCCATCAGTTTTGAAATTTTGGCTTTGACAATCTCACCTGTCTCTGTCACCAAAGCGGCTTGTTGTCCAGATCTGATGGTGCCATTGTGTATCCGTCCAATCACAATCCGTCCGAGATATTCGGAATAATCTAGGGTTGTGACTTGTAATTGCAGCGGCTTGTCCGCATCGCCAACAGGGGGTGGAACGTGGCGCAAAATGGATTCAAACAGCGGCTGCATATCTACGCCTTCGGCATCCAAATCTTCTTTGGCGTAACCGTCTAAACCGGAGGCAAATAGATAAGGAAACTCACACTGATCGTCATCAGCCCCTAGTTCCAGGAACAAATCTAGCGCCTTATCAATGGAGCCGTAGGGGTCTGCTTGGGGACGGTCGATTTTGTTAACAATCACAATCGGACGTAGTCCCTTTTCCAGCGCTTTTTTTAGCACAAAGCGCGTCTGAGGCATCGGCCCTTCATTGGCGTCCACAATCAGTAGACAGCCATCTACCATGCCCAATACTCGCTCAACTTCACCACCGAAGTCTGCGTGTCCAGGGGTATCAACAATATTGATCAGCGTCTCTTTGTAGTAGACCGCTGTATTTTTAGAAAGAATGGTAATTCCGCGTTCTCGCTCCAAATCGTTGGAGTCCATGACGCAGTCTGGAACGTCTTCCCCTTCGCGGAAGATGCCAGATTGTTTGAGGAGGGCATCGACAAGGGTGGTTTTGCCGTGATCGACGTGGGCGATGATAGCAACGTTGCGAATGGGGAGAGACATAAAAGCGTCAAAAAAATTGCTAAGACTGTTGAGCGTTACTCAAGGTTTCTTAATAATTCTAGCTTATTGTTCTACCTTTCGACTGTAAGATCAGTTTTCGCTATGTACTGCTTTTGTTGAATTCAGAACCTGATCCATTTGCCGCCGTTGATGCGGTAAATCTGTTCGGGCTGGAGTTGGAGGAAAGGAGCGATCGCGGCATCACGGAAATTACCATTAGAGGAATTTACGCTGCCAAGGAAGCTGTGGGTAGGTAATTAGGACTTCAGTTACCTGTTTCACCTATCGAAATTATTATGAGAGTATCTCCTCATAGGAAATTTTCATTTCTCTTTAAAAGCGGTGGTGGCTCTAAAATGACCCAAACTAATCCCGAACAAGGTAGGCTTTATACGAGATTTATTGCAATTTTGAAAGCAATCCAATATTTTGGATTCTTCATTACAGCTACCTTTAGCGCCATTATTCTGCTAGGAAGTGGTTCTGTGCAACTTGGGGTTTCTCCTTTCTCGACTATTTTCTTTTTTGCCCTATTGCAACTACTCATCGTCTGTTTGATCGGCTGTTTGATCGTCTATATTTCTACACAATCACTGATAGCGATCATTGACCTTCTCAGCCGGATAGAACTACATACGAGAGCTAGGTGAAAAGAAAGGATTGCTCTTGGTAAAAAATAAGGGTTAAAAATTATGCAGATAGAAGATTAGTTTGACTTTGTGGTATCACCGAAATGAAATAGCATGACCCAGTAGGCAAACCTAAAAGTTTTGGCACAACTGGCAAGCTACGATCGTCAAGCAGTGTGAGGAGTGCGGACGTGAATCTTGTGAAGGTGAGAGGGATGGGTAGAGCTTTGCGCCTGATTGGTTGGGTTGTTACTGCCATTACTAGCGTGGTTGGGGTTGATAGCCTTGCTCAAGCACAATCTAATGCGTCCCCCTGTCAGCCGCCTCAAAGGGGGGAGTACATCCTGCTGGTGCTGAGTCAGACACAGCAGAGCCAAGCACAAGTTCAACGGGCTTTACCCGCCAATACTCAGGCAACAGTTTGTAAGTATTTTGAAGATACAGTGACGCGGATTGCTGGCTTCAGTCAGCTAGAAGATGCCAGCAGTTGGGCGCGGTATGTCAAAGATATTGTGGGGTTAAGGGCGGTGGTAGTAAGACCTACCCAAGCCCAAGCGACAGCCGCCAACTCCTCCAGCTATAACCCTCTTCCTTTGGGGAATGGATATGCTGTGTTGGTCGATTACTTCAATCAACCAGAAATCGCATCCCAAATCCGACAGTTAATGGGTGGTGATGTTGGCTTGGTGTCTTATGGGCAACGCCCTTACTTGCTAGCCGTCTATACTACGAGCGAGGGTGCCGCCAATTTGGCCTTACAGCGATTGAGCGATCGCGGTTTTTGGACAATGGTTGTGGACAGCCGCCGTGTGACGTTACTCAAACAGACGGTGGGAAATTAGGAGAAAGGGTGCATTATTGACATCCTCCCCGACCTGAAGGTGCGGGGATTCCTCACCACGCCAAAACCTACGAATAGGAGAATGGTCGCTGAATGGGGTTGACGCTTCACAGGTGGCAACCAAGCCTAGCTTGGATTTATGTCTTCCTCCACGTCCGTTTTAAATCTCGAACTGCCCGCCCGCGATTAAAGTTGATGAACTTGCATATTCAGTTTTTTTAGTGCCTTCAGGTCGGAGCGTCCGTTGCCCTTGGGTTCTTTCCCTCTTACCGTCCCAGTCCCGGTTTCACAGCCTATGGCTGGTATATCGCTGCAAGATGAGGTGGGTATTTCAACCACCATCATTGTATCAAAAAGCCGTCCTTATAGGACGGGGCTTGTATCCCAATGTTTTTAGTCATCAACTACTGATTAATTCAATAAGCGGGGCTGGCAATCCAAGAAATGGTAACGCCTAGGGCTAAACCAACGATGACTTGGAATGGGGTGTGTCCTAAAAGTTCCTTCAGGCGGTCTTCATCAAATTCTTTACCTTTAAACATCTCATCAATGATTTGGTTGAGGATGCGGGCTTGTTTGCCTGCGGCTTGACGAACCCCTGCGGCATCGTACATGACGATGACGGCAAAAAGGGTGGCGATCGCAAACTCATTACTAGTCCATCCGGCTGTTTGCCCCACCCCCGTTGCTAGGGCAGTCACCAGCGCGGAATGGGCGCTAGGCATCCCCCCGGTTGCCACCATTACGCGCAAGTTAAATTTGCGATTTTTGGCAAGTTCGACAAAAAGTTTGATTAACTGAGCGACTAAACTAGCGAGGATAGCAACCAGTAGTACCCGGTTGTCTAAAATGCCGCTAATATCCTGCATGACGACTTCTGCTGATTTGAGTACCACTATCAACTAAATGCTAAATAACGACTTCACGAGGTGCGAGCAGTAATAAAATCGGCGAGAGCCAGTAACGGCTGGGCTTTTTCCCCAAACGTTGCCAGTTCCCCTTTGGCAGCCGCAACCAATTGTTGGGCTTGAACTTTCGATTCCTCCAGTCCCCAGATACTGGGATAAGTTGCCTTTTGCGCCTGGAGGTCTTTGCCTGCGGTTTTGCCTAATTCCTCTTGGGTAGCCGTGATATCCAAAATGTCATCGACAATTTGAAAAGCTAACCCAATATTTTCAGCATAGCGTGACAGCCGTTGCCGCTCGTCTTCGGCGGCTCCTGCCAAAATCGCGCCAGAAACCACACAAGCTTTTAGCAATGCCCCAGTTTTGTGAGTGTGAATGTAGTTTAAGGTTTCAAGGGTAATATCATTTTTGCCCTCAGATTCCAAATCTACGACTTGCCCCCCAACTAATCCTGCTGCCCCAACTGCCCGACCTAAATGGCTAATCACCTGCAAAACCTGCTGGGCGGGCACATCCTGAGTTTTGGAGGCAACCCATTCAAAGGCATACGCCAGCAAGCCATCACCTGCCAAAATAGCGATGTCTTCCCCGTAAACTTTGTGATTAGTGAGTTTGCCTCGACGGTAATCATCATTGTCCATCGCCGGGAGGTCATCATGGATTAATGACATGGTGTGGATCATTTCCAGGGCGCAGGCAGTCGGCATTGCCATTGCTGCTGTCCCTCCGGCTAGTTCACAGGTTGCCAGACAAAGAATCGGACGCAAGCGCTTCCCACCCGCTAGCAGCGAGTAACGCATGGCTTCGTAAATCTTGTCTGGATACGCTTGGGGGAGAGACTGCTCTAGGGCAGCTTCGACTTGAGCTTGCTGTGCCTCTAAGTAGGACTTGAGGTTAAAAGTAGAGGATTGTTGATTGGGGGCAGGTCGCCCATCGGTCGCTACCATGCCAAGTTCCTTAGATAGTGTTAGTGTCCTAACAATTCTACGGGGCGAGAGGTCGTTATGAATGCGCTTTTGTATAGCTAAGTACTGTGTTGTGCAATAGCATCGCTACTGTCATCGGCCCAATGCCACCGGGAACGGGGGTGATAAATTGGGCAACTTCTGCCACGGAGTCAAAGCAAACATCCCCTACCAAGCGGCTTTTCCCGGTATTGTCGGTAACGCGATTGATCCCGACATCAACGACAACAGCTCCGGGTTTAACCATTTGAGCCGTAATCAGTTCCGGGCGTCCGACAGCAGCAACTAAGATATCCGCGTTGCGGGTAATTTCTGTAAGATTTTGTGTCTGGGAATGGGCAACTGTCACTGTCGCATCGGCTTCTAACAGCATCATGGTTAAGGGCTTGCCGACCAAAATACTCCGCCCGACAACCACGGCTTGTTTGCCTTTTAGTTCAATTTCATACTCTTGCAACAGCCGCATTACTCCCGCCGGGGTGCAACTGCGTAACCCGGCTTCTCCCCGCACTAGACGCCCTAGGTTTACGGGATGCAGTCCATCGGCGTCTTTATCCGGATGAATTTGGTGCAGCAAGGATACAGCATCTAGGTGTTTTGGTAGAGGTAGCTGAACCAAAATGCCATCAACGCTTTCATCTTGATTTAATGCATGAATTGCTTCCTCTAGCTCGGTTTGGGAGGTTTCTGTGGGGAAATGACGACCATAGGAGGCAATGCCGACTTGAGTGCAGGCACGCTCTTTGTTACGGACATAGGCGGCGCTAGCCGGGTTATCCCCGACCATCAATACCGCTAATCCTGGTGGGCGTCCGTTTATTGATTGCAGTTGCAGTACCTGGGCTTGCAGGTGCTGCTGAAGTTGTTGAGCCAGGGCTTTACCATCGAGTAAGCGGGTGTTGCCAGAGTCCATGAGGATGTATTTTTCTATATGCGATCGCAACAAGTTACTTTGATAGTCTCAAATGAGTCTCTTAAAATGATGCCGTTATTAGGTAAGGCAAAAGCAGTGATTCTTTGGGCGCGATCGCCTATCATCTCACCAGACACAGGGAGTCTTGTACCATAGACTTTTCTAGTTTCTCAGATTTCGCTCGCGGGTTGTTAAGAATCCTGACAACTGGCTCCTCAGTTGGGAGAGAATGTCAATCAAAGCAGGATAAAGTAGCCTAGTTGCTAGCCCCGGTCTATACCGCACGTAATTTTGACGGCAAGGGTGAGACTAGTCTATTACGGTAAGACGCAACAGAGGAGTTACACCGCGTGTATTTGCGATCGCTAGATTTCCGCAGCACATTACCAGCAAAAATCAAGACGATGCAACCGAAAAAGTCTCTAAACCGCTATCTCTCAATGTTTTCCGGCTTGCTCTTGGGAGTAGGACTGGTCAGTTGTAGGGGCGTATCCCCCTCAAATTTTGTGGCGATCCCCATGAGCACTCACTTTGGGAATGTCAACACAGTTAGCGAGATCAAGCAAAATAAAATAGTCACCAACATCGTTCACCTCAGAGGTCAAGTGAGCAATCGTGCCCCCTTTTTAGGCAATAACGGTGCCTATGAACTTCAGGATGAGTCCGGCAAGATTTGGGTGATTACCGACGCAAGCGTCCCCAATCTCGGCGATGAAGTATTAATTCAAGGTCAAGCCTATTACCAAAGTATTCCCGTCGCTGGGCAAGAATTAGGAGAAGTCTATGTTCAAGAAGAACAACTGCTAGAACGCAAAGCGGGACGAACGGCTCTACCTGTTGCCGTTCCTGCACTTCCCGAAGGAGTCTATGAGTAATCAGCTCGTTGAAGTTGCGATCGCGATTATCCATCGCCAAAACCAGTTTCTCATGCAGCTTCGAGACAATATCCCCGGCATCATCTATCCCGGCTGCTGGGGATTTTTTGGCGGACATCTAGACCCTGGCGAAACTCCAGAGGTGGCAATGAAACGGGAACTCCTAGAAGAAATTGGCTATACCCCGCCAAAGGTCTTAGAGTTTGGCAATTACGTCGATGCTCAGGTGATTCGCCACGTTTACCAGGTGCCTTTGACTGTAGAACTAGATCAACTGGTACTCAACGAAGGCTGGGATATGGATCTATTTACACCAGAAGAAGTTAGAAAAGGGGAGCGTTACTCCGTCAAAGCCAAAGAGGTGCGACCTCTAGGGCGTCCTCATCAGCAAATTTTGTTGGATTTTATTGAGTCCTGAGTCCTGAGATTCTGAGTCCGGGAGAAAGTATGAAGGGTGAAGTATGAAGTATGAAGGGTGAAGTATGAAATAGGCGATTGGAGTCATGGCTAATCGTCGTCAATTTTTCTCTCCCCTGCACCCCTGCACCCCGGCTCCCCTGCACCCCGGCTCCCCATCCCCTACTCCGGTTGCTCCCCAGTACTCCTATCCTCTAAACAAACAGGTAAAACCAAAGTAAAACTGCTTCCGCTTCCAAGCTCTGACTTGAGGAGGATATCACCGCCATGTAGTTTTGCTAACTTCTGTGCCAGCGCTAAACCCAAGCCTGTACCTTCATATTGGCGATTTAGACCACTATCTAATTGCTGGAAGGTTTGAAACACCTTTGCTTGCTCCGCTTCGGCAATGCCAATTCCTGTATCAGTCACCTGAAACTGCATACAGTCAGATCCATTGAGAACGTCTAGGGTGATCAAGCCACTCTCTGTAAACTTGATGGCATTGGAGAGCAAATTTAACAAAATCTGTTTTAAGCGTCGCCTATCGGCAATGCAGCTTTTGAGGGTAGGTTCAATACTCAGGGATAGCTGCAAGCCACGACGCTGGGCTTGCTCGTAAACTAACGACAAGCACCCTTGACAAACCTCTTGAACTGAACAGTTTTCTAGGATTAATTCTTCTCGCTCTGCTTCGATTTTAGACAAATCCAATAAGTCGTTAATTAGCTCTAACAACTGATGACCGCACTTATGACTCTCCGCCACATACAGTCGCTGTTTATCGTTGAGCAAACCCAACTTTTCCTCTAAAAGCACGCTGGAAAAGCCGATGATCGCTGTTAAAGGTGTTCGCAGTTCGTGACTCATATTGGCAAGAAACTCAGTTTTTGCCCGATTAGCGGCGTCTGACAGGATTTTTTCCGCCTCTAGCTCTTGGGTGCGCTGCTTTACCAACTGTTCTAAGCGTTCTTCACTCTGACGCAGGGCTTCAGTTTTTGCCAGTTCAGCACTGAGACGCCGACCAAAAAAAGAAGCAATCAGTGCGACGATGAGCATTAACAATGCCCCAATGCCAATTGTCACTGCCAAAAATGAGTGGTCAATGACCGAAAAATTGGACATCATCGGCGGGGCGGCGTGGAAGGTGACGGCTGCCATGGCGATGCCGTGCAAGCCACTAATCGCCGTCCCCATCAGCAGAGCGCTGCCTAGCTTCCGTACGCTTTCTTGTATCCTGGACTGAAAATTCCTTCCGAAGGTTATTCTCAAGGTGACAAAGGAGGCACTAACTACCACCACACCAGAGAGAATCACTAGTTTCGGGTCGTAGGATTGGTAGACTGCTGCTCGCATTGCTGCCATGCCGATATAGTGCATCCCCATAATCCCGATGCCGATCAGAGTGCTTCCCACTGATAAGGTGAGAGTGCTCGGTTCTGGCTCGCGGCTGACGACAAAAATCCCGAATCCCGACCCCACTACTGCTATGACCATGGCTAGAAAAATCAGTAGATGGTCATAACCAACTAAAACGGGTAACCTGTGGGCAAGCATAGCCGTGAAGTGAGTTACCCAGATAGTGATTCCTAGGGTGAGGGCGCTGCCAGTCAGCCACCAATACCGCGTTTGGGTTTTAGCGAGAGTAATTTGTTCGGCAATATCCAACGATGTATAGGAACCAATGACTGCCACAAGAATGGCAAGAACAATTAGACGGATATCGGACGAAGTCGTCAGAATTGTGCCTGGGTAGGACATAAGGGTTTGGCTTGCTGGAAAGCCTAGAAGGTAAAGATTTTTTAATTGTTTGAGTAAATTTAGAGGAAGGCGCGAACAACCAAGGGGTAAGCTGCAGATGCCTACTAAACTAGCTCAACGCGATCGCGTGATGGTTTCTCTCACGGTAACTTTTCTGTTCAGGAGAATCATTATTCAACAAGAAACTCTAGATTTAACTCAGTAAAAGCGATCGCATGTCCTACTCATGACGCAAATTAACAGCTTGCGATAAAGTCAATAAGGATTGTCAACTCACTCTCTTTGTCCATGAGCGGATACCTCGAAGCCTCTACCTCTCCCGAACCCAATGCGGCTAAGTCCACGCGGGCAACTGAAAAAGCAAAGAGCGTGAAGGCGGAAAATGCTGACCATCGGACGGTAAATCGCGAGCAGCTAACCCCGATGATGCAGCACTTTGTCGAGGTGAAAGACCAGTATCCCCAGGCAATGCTGCTGTATCGGGTGGGGGACTTTTACGAGACGTTCTTTCAGGATGCCCGAACACTGGCGGAGGAGTTGGAACTGGTTTTAACCAGCAAGGAGTCAGGGAAAGGCGTTGGACGGGTGCCGATGACGGGGGTACCGCACCATGCCTTAGACCGCTACTGTACGATGCTGGTGGAAAAAGGATATGCGATCGCGATTTGCGATCAAGTGGAAGATGCGGCGGTAGCGGCAAAAGAAGGGCGGCAGGTACGGCGGGAAATTACGCGCATTCTCACGCCAGGGACACTGATGGATGATGGGATGCTCAAGGCTAGCCGCAACAACTTCCTCGCCGCTGTGGTGATTGCCGGGGAACATTGGGGTTTAGCCTATGCCGATATTTCCACAGGGGAATTTCTGACGACGCAGGCGAGTAACTTAGAGAAACTCTGCCAAGAATTGATGCGTTTGCAGCCGTCTGAGGTACTATTTCCCACCAATGCGCCAGATTTAGGGACGATGCTCCGTCCGGGAGAGAAATCTGACCATTTACCGGATTGTTTGCCCAATTCCTTTTGCTACAGCTTTCGTCCGCAAGCGCCGTTTTCGGCAGTGGCTGCCAGAGAGCGATTGCAGGAACAATTTAAAGTGCGATCGCTAGAAGGGATGGGCTGCGAACATTTGCCCTTGTGCGTCCGCGCGGCGGGTGGTTTGCTGGAATACCTCGAAGACACCCAAAAAGACAATCATGTCCCGCTCCAGACTTTACGCACCTACACCCTGGCAGACTACCTGATTCTCGACCACCAAAGCCGTCGTAACCTAGAAATCACCCAAACCGTAAGGGATGGCACCTTTAACGGCTCTCTGTTGTGGGCGCTCGACAGAACCAGCACAGCCATGGGAGGACGAGCCTTGCGCCGTTGGTTGCTGCAACCCTTGCTAGATATCAAAGGCATCCGGGCGCGACACGATACGACTCAGGAATTAGTAGAAAATAGTTCCCTCCGCCAAGATTTGCGGCAACTGTTGCGCGGCATCTATGACTTAGAACGGCTCACCGGACGGGCGGGTTCCGGTACTGCCAATGCGCGGGATTTGGTGGCGTTGGCAGATTCGTTGCTGAAGTTGCCAGAGTTAGCCGAATTAGCGGCTTATGGTAATTCTCCTTACCTCAAAGCTTTGCAGAAGGTTTCCCCAGTTTTAGAGGAGTTGGGGCACAAAATCTGTCAGCACATCGTGGATTCGCCGCCGTTGCATCTAATGGAGGGGAATTTAATTAAACCGGGGATCAATTCCCAGTTGGATGAGCTGCGGATGGCGGTAGCCGATGACCATCAGTGGATTGCCAATTTGGAAGTGACGGAGAAGTCGCGTACGGGTATTCCAACGCTCAAGGTGGGGTTTAATAAAACCTTCGGCTACTACATCAGTATCTCCCGCTCCAAGGCAGACCAAGTGCCGGATAACTATATCCGCAAGCAAACCTTAACGAATGAGGAACGTTATATCACGCCGGAGTTGAAGGAACGCGAAGCGCGGATTCTCACGGCACGGGATGATTTAAATCGCCTGGAATACGAGGTTTTTGCGGGCTTACGGGCAGAAGTGGGAGAATTATCAGAACCTATTCGCCACGTATCGCGTGCCGTGGCGGCGATTGATGTGCTGTGTGGCTTGGCGGAGGTGGCGGTGTATCAGGGCTACTGTCGTCCGCAGATGGTGGAAGGGCGAGAAATTGAAGTTATTGACGGGCGTCATCCGGTGGTGGAACAGTTGCTTCCTTCCGGGTTTTTTGTGCCGAATTCGGCGTATTTAGGGAGAGGGTTGGAGGGAACGAACCACGGAGGCGCAGAGGACGCAGAGTTAGGAAAAGAGTATCCTGATTTGATTATTCTGACGGGGCCGAATGCGAGTGGGAAGAGTTGCTATTTGCGGCAGGTGGGGTTAATTCAGTTGCTGGCGCAAACGGGGAGTTTTGTGCCAGCGACGGCGGCAAAATTGGGGGTATGCGATCGCATTTTTACCCGTGTGGGTGCGGTGGATGACCTGGCAACTGGGCAATCAACTTTTATGGTAGAGATGAATGAGACGGCAAATATTCTCAATCACGCTACTGCTAAATCCCTAGTGCTACTTGATGAAATTGGCAGAGGGACGGCAACTTTTGATGGGCTTTCCATTGCTTGGGCGGTGGCAGAATATCTGGCAATGGAGATTCAATCCCGAACCATTTTTGCCACTCACTACCACGAACTAAACGAACTCGCGTCAATTTTGCCCAATGTGGCGAACTACCAGGTAACGGTAAAAGAGTTACCGGAGCAAATTATCTTTTTACACCAAGTTCAGCCGGGAGGTGCGGATCGTTCCTATGGTATTGAAGCTGGACGATTGGCAGGTTTACCCGCAACCGTGATTCAACGCGCCAAACAAGTGATGGGGCAAATCGAAAAGCACAGCAAAATTGCTGTTGGCTTGCGTCAAGGTGGCGATTTTCCGGCGCAGCAGCGAAGCACTAGGAAAAGTCAGCCAGCCCAGAATTCCTTAGAGGAGCAGTTAGATATTTTTGACCCCTAGGGCGTGTTTTCTTGCCTTCCCTGTCAGATTCAGATCCCCCCAGCCAGGGTTAAAAAGGGGGGAGAATCTTCTCAAAGTCCCTTGTGATATCAAAGGCAAAGCAACATCTAGCTTCCCCCTTTTTAAGGGGGACGGGAGGGGGATCTCCGAGGGGGACTTAGGGGGATCTCCAGGTTTTAATACTAAATGGGGTTCCTAAAGCGGATTTAGGACTACTCCTCTGGCTGCAACTTCTCCAACCTCGACTTTGCCACGCTATCGTTAGGATTGCGCTCGATTGCTTGCTGCCAAATAAGTTTGGCTTCTTGAGGTTTCCCTTGCAGGTTTAGAGCATCGCCCAGATACCAATAGGCGTCGGCGCGTTTACTATTGAGGCGGATGACTTGGCGATACTCCGAGGTTGCGGCATCTAAGTCGCCCTGCGCCATAAGAAGATTGGCTAGATTTAGGTGCGCGATCGCTTCATCCGGATTTTGCCCGATCAGTTCCCGATACTCCTCAATCGCTACCTCTAGCTTCCCCTGCTGAGACAATATTTGACCCACCTGCAAAGCCACTTCTGTACTTTTAGGAATCCGCTGAATTAGCGCTTGAAATACAGCTATTGCTTGATCGAGTTTGTCTTGCTCGATTAAAGATTCTCCTAAGCGTAAATAACCATCAATATTTTTAGGCGATCGCTCAACTAGTTCTTGAAATACAGGAACGGCTTCATCCACCTTACCTTGCTTGAATAAAGAATTTCCTAATAGTAAGCGCACCATATCATTACTACGATTTTTCTCAATCAGCCGACGAAACGCGGTTTCTGCGCCTTGATAATCTTTTTGTTCATAAAGCTTCGTTGCTTTCCTAAAACGGTTAAAGGTGATCGCCGTTTTAATAATCAAAAAGCTGAGGATAGCCAAAACAAACCCGACGACAGTAGCCGCCAGAAAATCAAACTGTTGAGACGTTTCAACCATTTTTAGTCCTTTTGAGGTTGTTTTCTTTTCCCTACCAATATCGCGCGATCGCCTTCTAGTTCCTCAGACTAATTACCTACTTGCATTCTCAATGTAACCTGTTAAATCTTCCGTCCGTTGTTCTGTCACTCTCGCAATACAAAGGGCATGATTTGCAGGTGCAAAGGAACCCCCTTCGTACTTACCTCTAGCATATTCACAATCAGCATCTCGAAACTGAATCCACTTTTGTTGAGCGCTAATTAGTCTTCGCTTTTGAGGTGGATTTTTAATCGTTGCCTGAAGTTGTTGATAGACTTGATTGAGCTTTTTATCAGCCGTTTTTGCCGCCTGACTAGCACATTGATTGATTTGGGCTTGAGTTTGAGCACTCTCGCAGGAGGGGGATGAGTTATTAGCCGTCTCTACTGGCGGGGAAACTTCAGAGGATGACGGTATGACAGAGGTTGTGGCAGAAGCAATAGCATTGGGTGAATTATTAGAGTTTTCTGATGTTGTTGTACAGCTAGTTGTTAGGGCAATACAGCAGATAGTTAAGGTAAGTTGAACGAGACTTTTAATTTTCATCCTACGTAGGATAGATTTGTATCAACACTCTTTTTATGGTTCAAGTTGCTAGTTAATAGGGGAAAAAGCAAGAATTATTAACACCGCGATTAATTTGAGCAATCTCAAACTAAAAAGCAGGTAATTGGAAAAATTATGTATTCGAGGAAAAAGAGCTTCCAAATAAACTGATAAAAGCTGGCGATCGCACTTTTATCTTGTAAATCTACTTGTGTGCTGCGCCACCACATTACGCTCAATAGCACTAGATGTGTCACTACCAGAAAAACAGGATTTACTGAATCTTTTAACCACAGTACACCTGCGATCATCATCCCCAAATAACAGCTAGTAATCACCCAGCGTGCCAAGCTAAACACCACGGGTTTCCCCAACTGGAGAGTAAACGTTGTGATGTTATACTGCTTGTCGCCTTCCATATCGGGAATATCTTTGAAAATAGCGATCGCAAAGGTAAACACAATAATAAATACCGTCAACGCCCAAACGGTTTCTGTCGGTAAGAAGAGCGTTCCATCTTGTTCCTGTAGCTGAGCCGTGAAGTGTAAAAACAGCCCCAGATTAACAACTGCACCCCGCACTGTAAAAATACACAAACTCGCCCAGAAGGGAAATCGCTTTAACCGCACTGGTGGCAATGAATAAGCTGTGCCAATCGCTAAACTTACCGCCACCATCAAGAACAACCACCACCCCAGCAATCCAGCAATTAGCAGTGCTAAAAGTCCCGTACTTCCAATAATTAGTTGCGCTTGCTGCCGGGAAAATTCTCCCGCTGCAATGGGTAAGTGAGGTTTATTAATTTGGTCAATTTCTACATCTTCAAGTTGATTTAAACCAACTATGTAAACATTTCCACACAAGCAAGCAATCCAACTACCTAATAATAACGACATGCCATAGTGTGACCCCAAAAGCATCAAGTTTGGATCGATTGCCGCCACCGAAATCCCATACAATGCCAACACACTTAAACTCGTACCAATAATGGTATGCGGTCGCGAAAATTTCCAAAATGCATACAGCCACTCTCCAGGCTGCTGAAACAAACTCAGTTGAGAATCGGATGACTTTTTCTGAGAAATTTGGCTCATTAATAGTTGCTAGTTAAGTAATTAGGCGAGAATATATCAAACTTTGTGTTGCAAGGTAAGAACTTTTAAATGGGTTATAGTGAGGGCTTTATCACTCAAAATAGGGCTAAAACCCTGACTACGAACCTTTAATTATTTACCTCCTCCTACTTGTTTCTTTTCAATTGTTAGTTTTTATTAGCTAATGGGGACTGACGGCTAGGAAAAGAGGATTGAGTCAGTCAATCCATCACTTCGTCCCGCAAAGCAAGCCGAAGCGAACTAATCCTCGGTGATACCCGGAACTCATCAGGTTGAGGAAGAGGGCAGCTTGGAGGGTAGTCCATCCACTGGTAAGTAAGCCGAAGATGGCACTGGGTTGCAGGGCAGAATCGACGACGACATCCCAAAATGGCGCGACAGCATCCGACCAATCGGCAGTACGAATATTTTGGAAGGAGAGCTTAGAGGCGATCGCGTCGTACTCTGATAAGGAAATAACATAGGGTACGCAGTAAACTCGGTAGATTTCCGCCAGATGCCGCTGCTCATCCACGGTTAGTGGCCCCGTAGCGGGTGTAATCGGGCGATGACACCAAGTTGCCATCAAAAAAGTTCCCCCTGGTTTTAGCACCCGATAGCACTCTTGAAGGAACTTTTCCTTATCGGGCATATGCTCCCCGCTTTCCATTGACCAAACAAAGTCAAAGCTGTTATCGGCAAAAGGCATACTCAGGGCATCCGCCACCTGAAAGCAAACCGTTTCTCCCAATCCGGCGGCTTGGGCGCGTTCTGTTGCCCTTTTTGCCTGCACGGGGCTGAGGGTGATCCCCGTAGCACTTGCCCCATATTTTTGTGCTAGGTAAACAGAACTGCCCCCAATGCCACAGCCAACATCAACAAGGTGTTCAGCCCCTGTTACTCCTGCCCAAGTCAAGAGTTCTTCAATTAAGTCAATCTGCGCCTGACGCCGTTCTTTTTTCTCCTTACCTGTGGGCCCATAGTAACCGTGGTGCATGTGTTCGCCCCAAACTTGTTCCCACAGACCAGAAGAAGCGTCATAAAATTGTTGAATTTGACTCTGTAAGGTTGCAGTCATAGATTTCCACAGGTGTGCAGACCGGAATCAGCCTACCAGACACTGCTGGTACTTTAAATGAATTTTCCAACTTCCGATGGAGATACATTTGGGTCGATCATATGGCTCTACCGAGAGGAGGAATTTTGCGGCCAGTTTGTCTAAAGTCACCCTCTGCTCATGAGACACTGCACAAACATAAATCCCGTTGTCTAAATTAACCTCTGACCCTGGCTCCCTCAACCCATGACCATCTCTCGAACTGTTTGCTTCGGATTCCTGGCTCTCATCGCCGTAGGGACGCTTCTACTGATGCTGCCGATTTCTACTACTACTGGGACGTGGAATGACCCGATGGTGGCGCTATTCACCTCTACCTCCGCTGTCTGCGTTACAGGTCTCATCGTTGTCGATACTGGCACCTATTTTTCCTTTTGGGGTGAGTTATTTATCTTGATGCTGATCCAGATTGGTGGGTTAGGCTACATGACAACCACAACCTTTCTCATTCTCTTGGTAGGGCGAAGGTTTGACTTGAGGCACAAAATTGCGCTTCAACAAACCTTAGATAGACCCGGTCTCCAAGAGAGTGCAGGCATGATCCGCTCAATCATCGCCACCACAATAATTTTTGAAATTACAGGGATATTTCTGCTACTCCCCACCTTTACTAAGGACTATGGATGGGACTACGGGCTTTGGCTATCGATTTTTCACAGTATTAGTGCTTGGAATAACGCCGGGTTTAGCCTGTTTGTTGATAATTTGATTGGCTATCAGTCTTCTGTACCGATTAATCTGGTAATTTCGTTTCTGATTATCTTTGGAGGAATTGGGTACCAGGTAATTTTGGAAATGTATTTGTGGTTGCGCGATCGCCTGATGAGAAAAACGCGACGACCGTTCTTTTCTCTAAACTTTAAAGTCGTCACTAGCACGACAATTGTGCTTTTGATGGGGGGAACAATTGCTTTCTTTTTTACGGAGTTAAGCAATGCTGGAACTTTACAACCTCTCAGCTTTGGAGAGAAATGGTTAGTTGCCTGGTTTCAATCGGTTGTAACCAGAACGGCGGGCTTTAACAGCGTTGATTTCGGTCAAATGACAACGGCAGCACTGTTTATTACCATTGCTTTAATGTTTGTTGGGGCGAGTCCAGGTGGTACGGGTGGGGGACTAAAAACAACAACGTTGAGAGTGTTAACCAGTTGTACCCAGACAATTTTACAAGGCAAAGAGGAAGTCCATTTATACGAGCGCCAGGTAGCAACTCATATTATTTTGAAAGCCATTGGCGTGCTGGTTGGTTCAGTGGCAACCGTTATTCTTGCCACCATCTTAATCTCTCTTACGGAGCCGACCCTTGACTTTATTCAACTCTTATTTGAGACAGTATCCGCGTTTGCCACTGTCGGGCTTTCTACCGGAATTACCGCTAAGATTTCCTGGTTGGCAAAGTTAGTGTTAGTGATGACGATGTATGTCGGGCGAGTGGGCGTTTTCCTGCTGATAACGGCGATTTTGGGAGATCCTCGTCCTACCCGGATTCACTATCCGGAGGAAAATCTCCTAGTAGGGTAGTCACAACCGTTACTATCCCTTGCTAGGCTGGAGATTACATTAATCAGTTGTTCTATCCATTCCGTAAAGTCAGTTGATCTAGGGCATGGAATAGAGGTGCCTAAAAGCAGCGAGCTAAAACAAAGGAATTAAGCGTGAATTTGTCGTCTCTAGGTTTTTTCCGCAATATCCGCAAAGAAAATCAACAGTTTGCTGTGATTGGGTTGGGGCGTTTTGGTCGAGCCGTTTGCGGTTCGCTGCATCGTTTGGGCTACGAAGTCTTGGGAACGGATATCGATGAAAAACGAGTTGCTCAAGTCTTAACTGACCAACTGGCTGCCCATGCCGTGCAGCTAGACTCTACCGAACCTGCGGCATTGAAACAAGCCGGAATTTTTGAGTTTGATACGGTAATTATTGCGATTGGGAACTACTTACAAGAAAGCATCATTACGACGCTGAATGTGAAGGAGGCGGGTGTGCACTACGTCGTTGCCAAAGCCTCATCGGAAGTCCACGGAACGCTTTTGCGGCGAGTCGGAGCGGATCATGTGGTTTTTCCGGAGTCTGAAGCCGGTTGTGCCTTGGCGCGATCGCTTACTAAACCCGCCATCCTAGAACACTTCGAGCTTGACCCTAACAATAGTATTGTTGAAGTGATGGTTCCCGAAGAGTTTCATGGCAGAACGGTCACGGAAGTCGAACTCCGCAGCCGTTATGGGTTGAACTTACTCGCCGTCGGTCAAAGCGAAAAGTTTGAAATTAATCCCGACCCCAGTCGCCGTCTCCACAAAGGTCAAGTCATGGTTGTCATTGGCTCAAACCGGGATATTGACCGCTTGCCGATTTAGAAAAGACAGGGAAAAGGGAAATAAATTTTCCTTTTCCCTGCTAGCGGTGGTTTATTGAGCAGGCGCTACTACTGCCGGAACTGTCGCTGGAGGTGCAGAGATTTGGAGGACGTACTGATCGATTTCGTCAATTTTCCCAAAGTTGCCTTCCTGGTTGTACAGGTTTCTGGCTTCTCGCAAAGAAGCCAGCGCCTCGTCTCGTCGGGCTAGCTGCTCTAGGGCAACACCCAAGTTGTAGTAGGCTTCCGGTAGATTACGGTCAAGGATGATCGCTTCTCTGTATTCAGGAATCGCTCTAGCATAATCCTTGTTCCGGTGTAGGGCGACTGCCAGGTTATAGCGGGTTAGGGCGTCATTGGGTTGCAGGCGAGCGGAAGTTTGCAGAGCGGCGATCGCTCTATCAAGTTCCCCGGCTGCGGTTAATGCTACACCTAACTGCTGATAAGCAGCGAGATTGTCCGGTTCGAGGTTGGTTGTGTATTGGAGGCGATCGCTGGCTGCCTCAAATTCACCCCGCTGAAGCAGCACTAAGCCTAAGTTGTACTGAGCCGGGACAAATTTCGGATCGAGTCGGGTCGCCGTTCTTAACGCCTCCTCTGACTCCTCATATCGCTGTTGATTTGCCAGCAATAATCCCAACTGATAGTGGGCTTGTACTAGCTCAGGATTGCTATTGACGGCTTGCCGAAGCGCGGTAATAGCAGGCTCGGTTTGGTTTTGTTTGGCAAGTAGTAATCCTAAGTTGTACTGAGCGAGGTCGTAGTCAGGCTGAAGGCGTATTGCTTGTTCGTACTCAGCAATAGCCGCGTCTGGTTGCCCCTGCGCTTCCAATGTCAAGCCTAAGTTATAGCGAGCCGCAGCGATATCAGGATTGATAGACAAAGCGCGTTGGTATTGAGCGATCGCCTCAGGTAGGTTTCCTTGCCGATACAAGGCTAATCCTAAGTTGTAGTAAGCCTCTGACATATTCGGGTCAAGCCCAATTGCCCGACGATACTGCTCCGCCGCTAGTTCAGTTTTAGCTTGCTGAAAGAGGGAATTTCCCAAGAGATAATGCGCCATCGCAATAAAGGGGTCAGATTGTAAGGCTTGGCGAAAAGCCTGTTCTGCCCCGCGAAAGTCACTCCGGTTATAGCGGTAGATCCCTTGTTGAAAAGAAGACGCCGCCTTTATGTCTTCTGAGTAAAGTCCCTCAATCAGTTGCTTCGTTCCAGGCGTTGAGGAGACTTTACCCG
The DNA here is from genome assembly GCF_059505785.1 of Kastovskya adunca. Classification (NCBI taxonomy): domain Bacteria; kingdom Bacillati; phylum Cyanobacteriota; class Cyanophyceae; order Coleofasciculales; family Coleofasciculaceae; genus Kastovskya; species Kastovskya adunca. The sequence continues at coordinate 21,052 of NZ_JCACLG010000051.1, forward strand.
CAAAAGCTGGATGAGCCGCAGTTGTTACACCTAAGCTGAGGAGTGCAGCGGCAAACAGTCGCATCCGTTTATAGTGTTGGGACATAGGTATAGGTACAAGACCAGCACCAATGGCAAGTCGCAATTTTTCCTTAGAGTACAGTTTAGCTGTAGTTCTGGGGTAATGGGTGTTGGAGTTTGGGAAGCAGGGAAGCAGGGGTGCAGGGGAGCCGGGGAGCCGGGGAGCCGGGAGGCAGGGGAGCAGGGGGGCAGGGGAGCAGGGGAGCAGGGGAGAGGAAGAGAACCAATAACCTCTTTCATACT